>JAKLEY010000180.1 GCA_022711455.1 Candidatus Cloacimonadota bacterium | reverse complement strand
CAAATAGACGATAAATCAGCGACCGCGGCCTTGCTTGATCTTGGGCTGATCCATCATCCCGCCAATCAGAAGATCAAGGTCGGAGCCGGTATCCGTAATCTCGGAAAGCAACTAAGCTATTACAACTCAAATAAATATAACGAATCACTACCTTTCACAATGGCGGCTGGGATCAGCTATCAGTTTAATGATCGGGTGCTTTCCAGTTTTGACCTCTCCAAGAGCACAGGTGAGAATTTTGTGGCTAAGCTCGGACTTGAATACCTGCTGAATCAGGATTTCATCCTGAGGACCGGGTTCAAATCGAATGCGGGAGATGGTAATGTCGGCGGAGCTTGGGGTTGGACCTCCGGTTTATCTGCCGGTGCTGCCTGGAACTGGAATAATGTTCGCCTGAACTACAGCCTGGCCTCCACGGGTGATCTGGGCGCGATCAACCAGCTCAGCATCGACCTGAACTTTTAATGATCCCTGGGGAGGACCAATTGAGACAATGTGATCTACTGCTCGAGATAGGTGTCGAAGAGATCCCGGTCGAAAGCATCACAATCGCGGTTGACTATTTGCGCCAGAGCTTTGAGAAACTGCTTCTTGAGTCCAAGCTCAGTTTTGGGAAGCTTCTGGTCAGTTCCACTCCCCGGCGCCTGGTGTTGCTGGCTGAATCGCTGGACAGCAGACAGCAGGATCTCACCCTGTTAAAAACGGGTCCTTCTCTTGCCCTTGCTTTTGATGCAGCGGGCAATCCCGGTCCCGCAGCTCTGGGCTTTTTAAAAAAGAATAATGCCTCGGTGGCGGACCTCATTACCGAAACGACCGATAAAGGTCAGTTCATCGCCATCCGCCAGGAAATTCCGGGCAAATCCACTCCCGAACTGATCGGGGAGTGGTTTCCCCGTTTCCTGAATGGAATCGCTTTTCCCAAAAAAATGATCTGGGACAGCTTCCGTCCAGGTTTTATCCGTCCTCTGCGCTGGATTCTGGCGTTATGGGACGATCAGGTGCTGCCGCTTTCTGCCTACGGGCTCAGCAGTTCAAATCTAAGCTACGGCAATCGCTATCTGGGGCTGGATCACAGGGTCACAATCAACTGCGCCGCGGAGTATTTTCCTTTGTTGGAAGAAGCCCGGGTGCTTGCAAATCGGGAGCAACGCAAGAATCTGATCCTGGAGCAATTGAAATCGATCACCCCCGAGGGAGAGCAGGTCGAACCCGATCCACGCCTGGTAGACACAGTTACGGATCTGGTGGAATTCCCCAATGCCGTTCTGGCATCATTCGATCCTGCCTTTCTGAGCCTGCCAGATAAGATCATCACCTCCACGATCTCTCAAAACCAGAAATATTTCGGGGTCTACTCTGCTGAAGGTGAGCTTACCAACCACTTCGTCTTTATCTCAAACGGGAATCCTGCTCATAGGGATCTCATCCGCAGGGGTAACGAGAAAGTGGTGCATGCCAGGCTTTCTGATGCCATGTGGTATTACCGGGAAGACACCCGAAAACCTCTGGAAAACTATCTGCCTGCCCTGCAGGATATAGTTTTCCAGGCAAAGCTGGGCACTGTGGCTGAAAAGTGTGACCGTATAGGGAAACTCGCGCAGAGGATATGTGATCAGCTACAATTCGACTCCCGGCAGAAAGCTCTGGCCGGCAGAGCCGCTCTTCTGTGTAAAGCTGATCTGGTCACCACCATGCTGGGAGAAAAAGAATTCACCAAGTTGCAGGGATATATCGGAAAACAGTATGCTCTTGCGGGTGGGGAAGACCCCGAGGTTGCGCAAGCCATTTTCGAACATTATATGCCACGCGGACAGGGGGATAGCCTGCCCGAAACTGTCAGTGGCGCAGTATTGGCCATAGCTGATAAAGTTGACACCGTTTGCGGGATAATCTCAATCGGGATGATGCCTTCCGGAAGCGGAGATCCCTACGCGCTGCGCAGAGCTGCCGGAGGAGTGGTTCAGATCCTCGCATCCCGCGACTGGAATATCGACCTGGACGATCTCAGCCGCTTCGCTGTCGACCTGATAACACACAGGACCCAGGTGGAACAAAACAGTGTCCCGAATGTGGATGCTTTCTTCCGGGGAAGACTGAAGTGGCTTTTACAGCAGTATAATATCGATTACGACGTGATCGACAGCGTGATGCACATAGATTCTGCCCGTCCGGTCGAGCTCAGATACCGGGCTCTGGCTTTACAGAGCGCACGGCTCAAACCGGATTTTATCAAGCTGGTGATCGGATTCAAACGAGTGTCAAACATCATTGCCGAAGCCGGCAATTTTGTGGCTCCTGATCCCGGGCTGTTCCAGCAAGTAGAAGAAACGGCTCTGCACACGGAACTGATGTCGGTCGGAGATAAGATCGCGAACGCCCTCACCCGGCACGACTATCCTTTGGCGATCGACATTTTGGTGAATTACGGAAGCTATATTGACAGCTTTTTTGACGCCGTTCTGGTCAATACCGACGATCAAAGCATCCGCGCAAACAGGTATGGCCTTTTAAATCTTGTACGCAAGGAATTTCTCAAAGTGGCGGATCTGTCGCTGCTGGTGATAGAATAGTTTAATGGAGATCTAAAATGGATATTATCAGTCAATTAAAAATCAGAGCAAAAGAAGTCCGGGGCAGCATAGTCCTGCCGGAAGCCTTTGACCGGCGCACCCTGGAAGCGGCGCAAATCATAGCCGCGGAAGGCCTTGCCTCCGTAATGGTGGTGGGCAAACCCGAAAGCGTGAAAGTAGACGCTGCCGCTTGGGGCGTCGACCTGCAGGGGATTCAGATCCTGGATCCCGATGCCTATTCCGAAACTGACAAATTCGCAAGTTTTTTCTATGAAAAACGCAAAGACAAGGGTGTGACCCCTGAGATAGCTGCCGCGACTGTACGTCAGAACCTGTATTTTGGCGCACTTCTGGTCAAATTCGGGATCGCTTCCGGAATGGTTGCCGGCGCCGCAAACACCACGGCTGATGTGCTGCGGGCTGCTTTGCAGGTTGTGGGTGTGACCCCTGGGCTCAAGACTGTTTCCTCCACTTTTATCATGGTGATTCCTGATTTTCTGGGAGAAGAACGCGTGATGCTGTTCGCCGATTGCGCGGTTGTTCCCAACCCGGACGCAGCCCAATTGGCCGATATTGCCATGAGTACAGCTGCCACACGCAGATCAATTCTGGGGGACGAACCCTCCGTGGCGATGCTCTCGTTCTCCACCAAAGGCAGTGCCGAGCACGAACTGGTTCAGAAAGTCCGTGATGCCATGGCTATCATGCAGGAACGCGGAGCTGACTTTGCCTATGATGGCGAGTTGCAGTTCGATGCTGCTGTTGTGCCAAAAGTTGCCGCCTCCAAAGCCCCCGGCAGCGGTGTTGCTGGCAAGGCAAACACCTTGATCTTTCCTGATCTGCAAAGCGGAAATATCGGCTATAAGATCGCACAACGCATTGGAAAAGCCGAAGCTATCGGACCCATCATCCAGGGATTGGCGGCTCCGGTCTGTGATCTCTCCCGTGGCTGTTCCACGCTGGATATTGTGAACACTGCAGTCCTTGTGTTATTAATGTCAAAGAAATAAAACTGGAGGATAGAATGGCTATCAAGCTATCGAATCGGATCCGTCTTGTCAAGCCGTCTCCCACCCTCACTCTTTCAGCCAAGGCCAAAGAGATGAAGGATGCGGGGATTGATGTGATCAATTTTGGTGTGGGTGAGCCTGATTTTAATACCCCTGAGTACATTAAGGCCGCCGCCCGCAGCGCTTTGGATAACAATTTTACCCGCTACACTGCCAATGCCGGCATCATCGAGCTCAGAAAGGCGATCTGCACAAAGCTTGAGCGTGACAACGGGGTCAAATATGAACCGAAACAGATTCTGGTCTCACCGGGCGCCAAAGCATCGATCATCAATATTTTAACTGCGGTTTGCGATCCGGACGATGCCGTACTCATGGCCAGTCCCTACTGGGTTAGCTATCCTTATCAGGCAATGCTGGCCAATGCCACACCAGTCTACATCCCCACCTTGCTCGAAGATAGCTATAAAATCAAACCCACAGCTCTGGAAGCCTCGATCCTCGAAAATCCAAATTCCAAAGTCCTGATCCTGAATTCACCCTCGAATCCCACCGGTGGGGTATACACGCGCCAGGAACTGGAAGCAATCGCTGAGATCTGCCTCA
>JAKLEY010000018.1 GCA_022711455.1 Candidatus Cloacimonadota bacterium | reverse complement strand
TCTGGCAGAATTCATGAAAGATTTTCAGGTCAAGCACGGTTGAGCTGATCTGAGCTAAAATATCAAGACACGTTAATGCAGGCAAAAGCTCGGGCACCACTGCCTGAGCTTTTGCTGTAATAAAGGAGACAAATGTCGATCTTCAGCATTTTTGCCAAAGGCGGAATCCTGATGTGGATCCTGCTGCTGATCTCAATTAGTGTGATCGCCATAGTGATCGAGAAATACCGCAAGATATCCCGTGCCCGCGGCTTGAACAGCAAGCTGATCAATTCACTGCAGGCCCAGGACAAGCTGGAAAACCTCCGCTCCGTTCTTCGCATTTATGAGGATGAAAGTCCTCTGAGCGCTGTGCTTTCCAAGCTTTATCTTGAACACAATGACGATCCTCAGTTAATGAGGGAAAGCATGGAATCTTGCGCAGACATCGAAATGCACAAGCTTGAAAAGGGCATGGTCTGGCTCTCGACCTTTGCCGCGATTGCCCCTCTGGTGGGCTTTCTGGGAACCGTGATCGGGATGGTGAAGGTCTTTATGAATATGCAAGCCGCCTCTCAAAGCGGTGTTGATATCAGCCTTCTGGCAGGTGGAATATGGGAAGCTCTGTTGACTACGGTCGGGGGTCTGGTGGTTGGGATTCCGGCTTTGATTTTTTACAATGATCTGGTCCAGAATCTGGAAAACATTGCCAAAGAGATCCAGGATCACAGTGTGGCACATCTGATCAGATTTCAAAACTTAATCAACCCGGGAAACAAGTAATGAAGGTTCAAACCTCCAAAAAAAAGATCAGCACCACAGTCCTGATTTCTATGACGGACGTGATCTTTCTGCTTCTGATCTTTTTGTTGATCGCTTCAAATTTCAGCTCTCAAACCGGTATCCCGGTCAAGCTGCCTGGTTCCACCAGCTCGAGCAGACAGACTCATCAGGTTCTCAATCTTGTCTATGCCGGAGGTGAGACGGTGAATTTTAACGGCAACAACATAGCCATTGAGCAGTTGCAGAAAATCCTGAAACCAGAATATAAATCCCGCGAACAGGTCGTCCGCCTTTCCGCTCAAAAGACCGCTGAACTGCAAAACGTGATCAGGGTGATGGATGCCATTCGTGGGGCAGGTTTTGAAAAGATATTTGTAGCAACAGAGACCATCAGGACGAAATGATCAGTTTATCCGGATCAAACCTGCGTATACTCAAAACTCCCCTGGGGGTTTCGATCTTAGCACATTTGGTCGTTCTGTTGATTTTTGCCCTAATCGTTATCAAACCCAACCGGGAAAGCAATTGGCATGATTTTGAGTGGCTAAGTCAATTGACTGAAGCCATTCCAAGGATAAGTGAAACCAGCACCGAAGAAAAGATCGATAAGGAGCAGAGCGCTCCATCCAAAGCCAGCACGACAGATCAAAACGCCCCCACCATGGAAAGCTCCCCCTCCCCCGCTCCCAGCGCTGTTCAACCCCGTCGCGAGATCATCGAAGCTCCCGGTGAATTGGCTGATCCAAGTCCTTCCAACAGCCCAAAAGTGATCTCCAACCTGGGATCCAGGGGCAACGTCAACCGTTCCGGAATGCTGCAGGGAAACGGTCCCGGTGGATCCAGCAGCAGACTTGAAGGCAAAGGTATCCGCTCCAAAAAGGAAGTTTTGCCTGCGCTCAAGGTTTCTGATTATGGAGAGGTGCGGCTCAGTTTTAAGGTCTCGCAAACAGGATTGGTGCAACCTAACTCCATCACAGTGGTGAAAAGTGCTTCAAACGCCCAAAATCAATCGGCAATCGAAGCGCTCAGGCAATGGGAATTCGTGGTCTCTCCGGGTAATCCGGAAGATCAGACTTATAGCATACTATTTATTTTCAATCCGGTGAACTGATGATTAAGCTCGAAACCATAAAGATACCACTACTGATGGGGATCTTGAATCTGACAGAAGATTCATTTTCTGACGGAGGCAAATACCTCAGGCCAGAGCATGCTCTTGAGCATGCCAAACGGATGATTGACGAAGGCGCTGATATCATCGATATCGGGGCTGAATCAACTCGTCCCGGTTCACTGCCTGTAGCTGAATCCGTCCAGATCGAACGTCTCCTCCCTGTGGTTAGAGCGATCTGTGCAAAATATCCCGGCACCGCGATCTCAATTGACACCCGCAGTTCAAAAGTGGCCAAGCTTGCCGTGGAGTGCGGAGCTACGATCATAAACGATGTTTCAGCTATGCGGGACGACTGTCTGATGGCAGCTTTTATCGCCTCGAATCCCCACTTGAAGATCGTATTGATGCACATGTCCGGAGAACCGCTGACCATGCAGCAAAACCCAAGCTATCAGAATGTGCTGCAGGAGGTTCTGGAGTTCTTTGGAGAACGTCTTGACTTTTGCCGTAAAGCTGGGATCAACAGAGATCAGATCTGGCTTGATCCCGGTATCGGATTTGGTAAAAATCTCCAGCACAACTTGCAATTGCTGGCACATTTGGACACAATATCGGAATTGGGATATCCCGTCTTGCTGGCTGCCAGTCGCAAACGCTTCATCAACGAAATCAGCCCCAGCGAACCTATTGATAGGCTTCCAGGCAGCTTAGCCGCAGCTTTGGCAGGGGCTTTGCAGAATGTTCGGATCTTGAGGGTGCATGATGTTGCTGCCCACAAGCAGTTTTTAAATGTTATTTCCAGAATTCAGATGGAGACCGGATGAGCTTTCTAATCCCCCGTTTCAGCGATATCGTGGATATCATTGTGATCGCGTTCCTGATCTATCAGGCTCTGTTGATAGTCCGTAAATCAGGAGCCAATCAAGTTTTATGGGGTCTCCTATTCTTGTTTGCGCTCTATTTTTTGGCCCTTGTCTTCAATCTCAAGATGCTGGGCAGCGTGCTAAGTGTGGTCCGCAACTACTGGATCCTCGCTCTGGTGATCCTGTTTCAGCCTGAGCTAAGATCGGTGCTTGCCAGATTGAATCTTTCCAAAGAACTGGGTCTGGCTTTCAAAAAGAAGGAGACCGGGCAGCAGTATACAGCCCTGATCGATGCCATATCGTCAATGTCATTCCGAAAAATCGGTGCATTGATCGTTTTGGAGAATAAGCGCAGATTAAACGAATATATCAGCAGCGGTGAACAGATCGAATCCAATATCTCCACCCGCTTGATCCTCACAATATTCAACACCAGATCCATTCTTCATGATGGCGCGATCATCATCAGAGAGGATCGCATCATGGCTGCAAAAGTGGTGCTGCCACTATCCAAAAAGACCGAATATGTTCATAAATTCGGCACCCGTCATCTTGCCGGGATCGGCATCAGTGAACTCACTGATGCCATCGCGATCATAGTCTCCGAACAAACAGGCCATATCTCAGTGGCGCATGGTGGGAAGATCCAGGTTAAGGTGGCCTTTGAAGAATTGGTCCAGATCATCTCTGATGCATCCAGATAAGCGTCCTCTCATCATTGGTATCACAGGAAACATCGGCAGCGGAAAGAGCAGCTTTTCGCTTTTTATCAGCCAGGAAAATTACACCGTGATCTCTGCCGACCAGGTTGCCAAAGATCAGTACCAGAAGCCTGAAGTGCGCCGGTTGCTGCATGACCGTTGGGGTGATCAGATTCTCACCCGGGGGATTCCGGATCCTGCCAAAATTGCAGCCATCGTCTTCAAACAACCCACTGAACTCAAATTCCTTAATAGTGTAATCCATCCCGGTGTGTTGGCAGAATTTTCCAGAATCTGCTCTGAATCAAAGGAATCTGTGCTCTTCTTTGAAGTTCCGCTCCTCTTTGAAGCAGGTTTATCCCGGGCTTTTGATTTTATCATTCTGATCACCACCCCGGACTATACCCGGGAACTACGTTTGGCGCTGAGGGATGGAAGCGATCCCGGAACTGTCCGGGAGCGGTTGTCCAACCAGCAGAATGATGACCAGAAGAAAGATCTGGTCGATCTGGTGATCCATAACGATGGAAGCCTGAACACGCTCAGGAAACGCTGTCTGCGTTTTCTCAAAGAAGTACCTGATCTCCCCAAAAAGAAAACTGTATCCTTCACTTCCCTGAACAAACCTGATTAAATCCCGATTATCGCTTGCCTGCTGCCTTTCCCGGACTATATTGTAATCAACAAGCAAAGAGAGGTGGATAATGTTGCTCAAACTTCAGGACAAAGAATTCGATTCCATTGTGGAAAAAGGGATAGTTTTGGTTGATTTCTATGCAGATTGGTGCGGTCCCTGCAACCTGCTCAGTCCCGTGATCGATGAAATTGCAAATAAAGATCCGCAGCTCACCATTCTCAAGATAAACGTCGACGAACACCCTGACCTTGCAGAGAAGCATGGTGTTCTCAGCATACCTACTCTGTTGTTTTTCAAGGATGGTGTGTCATTGGACAGTTCAATTGGTGTGGTCTCTGAAAATGTGATCCTGAATAAAATCGAGATCCTCAAGAACTAAACCGTCAATATTCCATATAGATCCCTTGGTGCCGGGTGGCTCTCGGTTATGAGCTATCCGGCATTTTTCATGCACGCTGCAGGCATGCTGCAGGCACGGTTGTGCAGCCAGCGTTCCTGCAGTGTGCATGCAGCGTGCCTGCAGCATACAGCCGGCCCAAAGCAAAGCATAAAAGAAAAGCGCCTCGGTTGAGGCGCTTGTTATATATAGGATCCTATTACTTATTAATAGCCGGAAGCCTGGCTGATAAGAGAGTTCAGCCTGTTGATCCGGTTTTGGATATCGGTGCGGGCTTCAGCTTCCTGAGCTCTGCTCAGAGCTTGGTTCAGCTGGTCTTTAGCACGGTTGAATGAAGCCGCGGCATTAGCTTTAGCGGCATCACGCTGCTTCTTTAGCTGATTGGCCTTGTTTCCCACAGCCTTGGCAGCCTGTTTTTCAAGGTCGACAAACTGGTTGAAGGAATCAGTGCCTTTGGATTGGGTAATCGTGCCGAGGATCACATAGGGCAAATAGAGGTTAGGGTCTTTGGCCAGGGCTGAATTTGCACTGGCTTCGGCATCGACATTGCGGTTCTGGGAAAGATAGATGCTGGCAAGATTCAGATCAGCAATGGCGTTTGTGGGGTCAACCCCTTTGAGTTTGGTCATTGCCGTGATCGCTTTCTGATTCATTTCAGCTGTCACTTTGCTGTCTCCTGCGTCATTGGCTTTGAGACGGTAAAGACCCACAACATTCAGATAAGCAGATGTGTTGGTAGGATTGTTGGTCATAATGGTCTCATATTTGGAGATGGCATCGTCGATCCTGCCGGCCTTTTGATATGATGTGGCCAGGCGACGGGCGATCAAATCGTTGTCGGGGAATTCGTTAAAGGCAATTTCGAGGGGTTCAATAGCTTCGTTGAATTTGCCTTCATCATAAAGCAGGAAGGCAAGACGATAGCGGGCAAGACCATAGGTGGGCTCCAAAGCGATTGATTTACGGAAAGAAGCTTCAGCATTCACGACGTCAGAGTTTTCAGCATAAAGATTGCCGATATTGAACCACATTTCGTGATCTTCCGTCTTTTCCGCTATCTGGCTCATGACCCCGATCCGCTTCATAGGCTGGGCTGTGGCTTCATAAATGTCGGTGAGGGCATACAGGGCTTGCAGATTGCCGGGATCGAGCTCAAGGGTCTTGTTCATATTGGCAATGGCGAGCTCATACTTCTTTTGCTTTTGATAGGTGGAACCAAGAGTGAAATAGGCGTCCTTCATGTTTGGCGCAAGCTCTATCACGTTCAGAAGCGATTTCTCTGCCTCTGTATAGTTTCCGTTTTGATAAAAGTTCGCGGCGATGTTATACATCTTTTCCACTTCGGTGGAGACAAAACGGTCGATCTCGACCATCATGACGTCCTGCAACACTTTAGCACGGGCAGTTTTCTCTTTGCCGACGTTGAAATCAGCGCTTTTGATCTCTTTGCTGCGGGGACTGAAGAAGCGCATGGAGACCCTGAAAGTGACAGGATTCAAAGACGTGATATTGCCGATCACGAGAAGGTCTGTGTCGATCGACTGTGCAAGCTCGGACATTTCCTCGATCTCAAGAGCTTCGGCATCGCGATATCCACTCTGTTTAAATTTCTTCTCAACACTCTTCATATCCATCAGGTCATATTGGGCATGCTTGTCAAAAGCGAGCTTCAGATCGCGTTTGGTGAGAATTTTCTGGATGTATTTGCTACTGCTGTCATAGGCTTTAAGGGGAAGGATAGCCACTTTGGTGGTCACCGCTGATAACAGTGCAGTAGACAGCAAAACCATTGCTATCATACAAATCACGAGTCTTTTCATTATTCCTCCATAAACGGAATTTCTTTTTTTATCATAGCTTTTCAGACAGTCTTATCTGTCAAGCAAAAAGGCACCCGGCATGATAAGAAAACCTTATATATTCGGATAGGGACATAGCCCGTTATAGTACATACTCCCCATGCTGGATCATCCTGCGGGGTAAACCAATATTCCCTGCTTATATCTGACTCGTAAGATACTGCACTAAGAGGCTGGTGAAAGAAACTCCAAGCCATGCTGCCAGACCCAGGATGAGAGGTTTGAAGCCGGTTTTCATCATTCTTTTCAAATCAGTTTTGAGTCCAATTGCAGAGAGTGCCATGACGATCATAAACTTGGCGGATTCTTTGATGATGACAGAAAGATCATGACCAATTATAACGGTGGTATTCACTACAGCCATGCCCAGGAATCCCAGAATGAACCAGGGGAAGATCTTCTTCAGATCGTAGCGCACGGCACTTTTGGCATTTTTCTTCTTCTGATAAACTGTGTAAATCATGAAGATGATGCTGATCGGAATGATCATGGTGGTCCGGGTAAGTTTTACGATCGTGGCATAGTCTCCGGCAGTATTGCTGAAGGTGTAGCCTGCCGCAACCACCGAAGAAGTGTCATTTATGGCAGTTCCCGCAAAAAGTCCAAACCCGTAATCCGTCAGACCGAGCAAATGCCCCAAGGGCGGAAACAAGACAACCGCAAGCACGTTAAACAAAAAAATCGTGGAGATCGAATAGGAAATGTCATGATCATCCGCTTCAGTTATTGATGAAATTGCCGCAATGGCTGATCCACCGCAAATAGCTGTTCCCACTCCGATCAGATTCTTCATTTGGGTATCTATTTTCAGGATCGAACCCAAAACATAGGCAATGATGAAGGCAGACAGGATCGTAAATATCATGACGATCAAGGAGGAACTGCCAGTTTCCAGGATCTGAGCTAAACTGAGGGTTCCTCCCAATAAAATAATGGAAAACTGAAGAACAGCCTTTGATGAGAAATTCACGCCATCAGCTGTTGACACCGGAAGCCTGAACAGATTTTTTACCAGAATACCAAACAGAATTCCAAACACCGAAGCCCCAATGAGGGGGAATCTGTTACCCAAAATCTGGGCGGCTGTTGCTATCAGTAATGTAAGAGCAAATCCCGGAAACAGTAAGCTTAGCTTTTTAATGATCACGACTCCTGCCCGTTAAAATCGATGCCTGAACACATCCAGGTTTAGTGGTGATCGATATGATCCGGTCTTTGAAGATATCAATTGAGATCATCATTTCTTCTGATCAGAATCAGCCGGGAAAGCGCAGGGAGCCAAAATTGTAGTCAACGGAATCGATAATTATCCCACCTGTCTTACTGAGGGAGTTGATCACACCGGACACCTTCTTCTCCCCCATGTCGAGTGTCGCAAGCTCTCCTTTGCGATACAGCTGCTGATCACAATAATCCAGATATTGTCCGGGTTCGTTCAGAGTATCCAGAGAATCATTAACTTCCTGCATGATGGACTGTAAGAGATATTGGTTGGATATCATGCTTCCGACTATCTTGCGCAGACTGATGGTCTCTATACCCTCGTAATCCGAAATCTCGTTGTTTGTGTTGATGCCAATTCCAACCGAATAATTATCTTCAAAAGGGCTGAAACGGCTGAGTATTCCTGCAAGTTTGAATTTTTGCCAATAGAGATCATTGGGCCATTTGATGCGGATATCATCTGCTAAACTCGGATACAGCCTGACTAAGGTCTTATGCAGGCAATAACCTATGTAAAGCGCGAATGAATCCACCACCCAGGGATAGAATTGGTTAAAACTGAACCAGAGCCCCCCTGCCGGAGAATACCAGCGATTACGGGAACGCCCCATCCCGGAGATCTGATTTTCAGCCCGGATCAAAAACTGGCTTCGAGGTGCTATGGAATGAAGCCTCTCCAGCTCCAGCATCGTACTGTCTAATTCTTTGTAATATAAATAGTTCCAGCCTGATTTCATAAATTCAACCTATAAACATGGCATCGCCATAACTAAAGAATCGGTAGTTTTGCCGAATGGCTTCCTGGTAAGCTCTGCGTGTGAATTCATAACCCGCATACGCAGAGACCAGCATCAATAATGTGGATTTGGGCAAATGAAAGTTGGTGATCAAGCCGTCTATGCTGTGGATCTTTTTTCCCGGATAGATGAAGATATTGGTCCACTTCGATCCGGCACTGATCCCACCATCCTGATAAAAGCTCTCCAGAGTCCGCAGACTCGTGGTTCCAACCGCAATCACTCTGCGGGATTCGGCTTTGGCTTGATTGAAGAGTGCTGCTGTAGTTTCAGGGACACTGCAAAATTCGCTGTGCATCTTATGTTGATCTATGCGGTCCGTCTTTACCGGACGGAAGGTTCCGATTCCTACATGCAGAATTACTTCTGCAATTTGTATTCCCTTATCCTGCAGTTCGTTAAGAAGATTGGTGGAAAAATGGAATCCTGCGGTGGGAGCCGCAATCGAGCCAAGTTCTTTGGCATAGACCGTTTGATAACTGCTTTTATCATCCTGATCATCCTCCCGCTCTATATATGGGGGCAAAGGGACATGACCGATCCGGAAGATCTCTTCCCAAAAGTCAGCAATTTGATCAAACCACAAAGTTCGGAATCCATCCTCATCCGGAAGGCTGATCCTGGCTTTCAAATGCTCAGAAAAGATGAGTTCCTGCTCAGTCTTCAAACGCTTTCCGGGATGCACCATTGCTTTCCAGGACTTGTCTTCCTGCTCGTGCATCAACAGGATCTCGACTTTGGTTCCGTTTGCCTTGGTTCCAAACAATCTGGCCGGGAAAACCTTGCTGCTGTTTACTATCAGGAGGTCTCCGGGCTTCAAATAGCCTGTTATTTCGCTAAAATTGTGATGACTGATGGAACTCTCTTTCCGATTTAGAACCATCATTCGCGATTGGTCTCTGTCGGCCAAAGGGTGCTGCGCTATCAACTCATGCGGGAGTTCGTAGTCGTAGGAAGAGATGTCGTAAAGATCGGGCATCTACTTGATCTTGTAGGGCACGTTCTGCGCGCTCTTCAGAGTTGCTACAAAGGAACCGAATGACACGGCGCTCTCCATCCTGACCGGGATCTTATAGGCGTCATCGGTCACCCAGATCGTGATCTTGCCGGATTGCTTGAACACGCCTTCCGATTTTAATTTGGGTTCGATCACCAGACAAGGTGTGTATCCAAAGATAGTATCGATCGATTCACGGCGGTGGACCACGGTTTCAGTGTTCACGGATTTTCCGTCTGTGGTTATGTTTATGATCACTTTAGAACCCGGCACAAGATTCTGGTTTCGAACATAGAAAAATGAGCTCAGAACGTCCTGAGTATTTCCCGGAATGGGCAGAGTCTGAGTCTTATATGTCTGATTCTTAAAGCTATACTTTGAATACACTGTTGTTTTGGCTTGATGATCAAAGGTATGGGTTCTGTTTTGGCGATATGTGCCTTCCTGCAGAACCTTGGAGAATTTCATCGGGACCAAGCTGTCCTTACGCCACCAGGATTCAACTTTGTCCCTGATTTTGAAGACGGTATCAAAGAAGCTGTGGGTGTGGGCTTCGATCTTGAGATACCAGACAGGTACCCCTTGATAGGTGCTGCTGTTAGCTGTGATCGTGGCTTCCGCGGGAGAAACCAAACCATATTTAACCCCAAATACCAGCTTTTCTCCGTCTTTAAAAGCCAGCGCAAAAACTTGGTTGAGGGTGACTGTAATCAGAAGAGTGATCAGTAGTCGTTTCAATGTAGACCTCCTGTGATAAAGATTTCTTCCCCGCTCAGGCTTTTCAGTTGATCAGAGATCAGGCTGTCACACAGGGTAGCAATCTCAGATCTGCTGACCAGGCTATGGGTGGGGCTTTGTTTTTTATAGGTTTCAAAATACTGGCGTCTGAATTCCAGATATTCACCGCTGTAATCTTCTTCCAGAACTGTGTCTATGGGTCCCGGAGAGATCACATTGGCGCATATGCAGGGATTCTCCAGAGCCACGGAACGCGCAAGATTCGATATTGCTGCCTTCGCTGCGGCATAGGCAGAGCCGCTTGCCAACCCGGAACGAGTTACAGAACTTCCCAAGAGTATAATTCTCCCGAAGTGCTCAGCCTGCATGTAGGGCAAACAGCTTTTCAGGATATTGAATACGCCTTCAAGATTGCTGTCAAAGATCTCTTTCCACACTTGTGTATCAGCCAGATGGAGAGGGAGCGCGTCAGAGCTTCTGGTTGAGGCTGTGTGTATCAGATAACCCAGAGGCTTTCCAAGCTGGGCCAAACCGATCCTGAGGGCTGACGTGACAGCTTCTCCATCCCTCAGATCTACTTGCATGCAGATCACTTGCTCTGAATCAAGCAGATTGGCAAGTCTATCTTCACGCCGGTGATAAAACAGCAACAGAGGGTAACCGGCTGAGGCATAACGCTCTGCAAGGAAGCTTCCCAATTGGCCGTTGGCACCGGTTATTAGCAAGGTTTTATGCATTGGATCCATCGGTTTCCTTATCATAATAGCTCTTGATCTCATCGATCAGTTCCAGCGCTACTGAGAACTTATCTCCTTGCAGGGTTTTATTTCCGCTTGCTGAGATGAGGTTTAGGCTGGTTTCATTCTTTCCAGCGACGCCAAGATGGTTGGCTGCGATCATATCCAGATTCTTCTTTTCAAGCTTGGCTTTGGCATTTGTAATGAGATCGCTGGTTTCGGCCGCAAATCCGATCAATATCTGTTCAGATGTCTTTTCTCTACCTAAACATGCCAGGATATCTGTGGTTTGAACCAGATCCAAGATGATGTCACTGCCTTTTTTGATCTTTTCCTGAGCCGGAGCTTTGGGAGTAAAATCGGAAACAGCGGCGCACATGACGATCCAATCCTGATCTTTGGCATTTGCCAGTACTGCCGTATTCATTTCCGCGGCACTCTCGGCTTTGATCGCTCTCCTTAAGTAATATGGCACAGGGAAATCCATCTGAGCATGAACCAGGGTGAGATCTGCTCCTCGCAGATACAATGCTCTGGCCAGGGCCAGACCCATTTTGCCGGATGAGCGATTGGTGATGCAGCGCATGGGATCGATGTTTTCGACACAAGCACCAGCTGTCAGAAGCACTCTGATTCCCTTCAGATCTTGCTTATGGCTCAAATATAGACTGATTGCCCACAGGATCTCTTCCACAGGAGGGAATTTACCTTTACCGGTGTAACCGCAAGCCAGCATTCCTGTGTCAGGTTCCAGGATCAGATGCCCTCTTTCCTGCAGTACTTTGATATTGGACTGAGTGGCAGGGTTTTCAAACATATGGACATTCATTGCGGGAACGAACAGAATTGGCTTATTATGTGCCAGCATGGTGGCTGAAAGCAGGTCGTCCGATATCCCTTGAGCAGCTTTGGCCATTACATTAGCTGTTGCAGGGGCCACAACCATAAGGTCAGCCCAGTCTGCCAGATTGATATGAGGGATGGGATCAGCATCTGAGAACAGGCTGCTGTGCACGCTTCCGCGTGTTATGGCACTGAAATTGACAGGCTTGATAAACTCAAGCGCTCCGTCAGTCATCAGGGTCTTTACTTCAGCTCCTGACTTGGTGAGTCTGCTGACCAGATCAATGGCTTTATATGCTGCTATGCCACCACTCACGCAGAGCAGTATCTTACGGGCGGAAAGCTTCATGATTTCATCCTTTTGTTTTTTAACAGGTTCAGATAGTGCGGCTTATTGTCAACAAAAAACACCGCTCATATATTACAATACCACCACTCAGTCTAAATACTTCAGGGTTTCACAACCCGGGTGTAAAGCTTGCCCCCGGCAGCAGAGCCAAAATAGCCCAGCGCGTTGTGCACCCCGCCATTCAGGTAAGCATCTGTTTTATAACGATAACTGTAGTAATTGTCATCAACGCTGTAGATCGTGAACCGGTATCTTCCAAAAAATGCTATGGCTTGGGCAAAATCTTGCAGGACGGTATAATTCCCATTCTGGGCAGGAAAGAACCTGGCAATATATTTTGCCACAATGGACACTCTGCGCATTGAATCGCCACTGCTGTTATAGATCCAGGCCAGGCTGCTGTCTGCGTTGGTGATTCCAAATATGGGAATAGTCCATTCCAGATCGGTGGAAAACTCCTCCATACAGTATATCTCAACGAACATGTTCAGATTACCTGTGTAGTTTCCGGTGTTGATTGCCAGAGGGTATCTGGAATCCAAACCGGTAAACGCTATGGAATCTGCAGAAGTAGGATCAGGTGAATAGCCTTCGCACGCCACGTTTTGATTCAGGAAATCCGTTTCCAGATCCACCTGAGCCGGAACCACTGTTTCAGCCCAGATGGTTTTTGCATAACCGGGGATATTGGCTTCCACTCTGTATCTTAATCCGGGCTGAATGATCCTCGCTTCGGGATCGATGTACTTCACTTTGGGGATCTGGATATTGTCGTTTTGGCCCGGATCAACCACAGGCTCAAGGTTGATGATAGCCGTTGTGTCTGCGCCGTTGATCTCAAAAATCGTGATTTGAGCATTGAACACAAAGAGTTCGGAGAAATCAAAATCCTCCAGAGTAGTGCTTTTAGTGATGTAAACAGGATTTTCAATGTCTACGGGTGATCCGGCAACCAGCAGACCCGAAAGACTATAGGTGTCTCCTTTGAATCTGGGGCCGGAAACGTTATCCCCGCATGCCGCAAGCCCGAATACAGCAGCAAGGATCAGGATTAAAAAACCGAAGTAGTAAAGCTTCACCATTTAATGTTCACTCCTATGAAGGGCAGGAAAGGAAACTGGGCAGAATCCCGGTTGATGAGTTCAGGATTGCCCTCATCGTTCAGGCTGACAAAATACGATCGTCCTCCCACATTATCGTGATTGGTCACGTTCACCACTTCCAGATACGGTTCTATAGAACCCCATTTCTTCACAAACTCCAGTTTGGTACTCAAATCCAGCCTCAAATAGTATGGCAAGCGCAGCCTGTCCTGATAGCTGTAGACAATCTGGAAATTGTTACCGTCAAAATAGATATGTTCGGGGATCTGGTCTGGCTGACCAGTCAGGTAAGTGAATTTGACACCCAGCTTCAGGTCACCGCCCAAAAAAGGAACCCCAAGGTTTTCTGTGAGCTTGTACGTTTCAACAATATTCAGGGAATGAGTTCTATCATAGCGAGGGTAGAAATATTCACTTTCTCCGGTTTCAGGATTCGTATTCAGACCCTGCATCTTGCGCTTGGTTCTGCTGTAGGTATAGCCAACGAAGCCTTCGAAACCCTGCCAGTCCATTCTGATCTGCAGATCAGCACCCCATGTGAAGCCTTTGCCTACGTGGAAGGTATCGGCTAAGACCCCGTTTTGATTGTCCCAATTGTAATTCGTGTCTTCGTTGAATTCCAGGATCTTATCGTAGGTCTTGTAATAGCCTTCAAGATCCAAACCCAATCCCCCGGGGAAGTCTCTGGTGTAGCCTAAGATAAAGTGGTTGCTGTTACCCGGTTTCAGGCTGCCATCCAGCGGAAACCAGATATCGAAGGGAGAGCTGGCGCCCATGGACATAAGGGTAAGGTACTGATGATAAAGGCCATAGGTGGCGTAAACGCTTTCGTTCAGATCGAGCTTTCTTCTGAGCGACACTCTGGGGTCCAGATTGATATAGCTGGCGTTGGGCAGGCTGGGAAGATTGAATTTCAGGCTATTATACCAAGTCAATCTCAAGCCCGGCTGAACGGTCCACAGGGCATCAGGATTCCAGCTATCCTGAACATACACAGAGCTCATCAGAGAGCTTATATCAATATCAGGCAGAGTGTTGGGATCGTAATCATAGGTCGTGGAAAAATTGAGCTTAGTGTCGTTCCATTTGAACTCAAAGCCGGTGTCGACCTGATGATGATTGTTGGGCATCCAGCTCAGGATCCCTTTGCTGCTGATGTCATCGATCGAGTTTTCCCGGGTATAGATATTCTCGTCCTCTTGGCTGATCTGCGCGAGTTTACTGGCAAACCTGCTGCCGGCAAAGACAAAGCGAGAGTATAGCTTCGGTGAGAAGAGGTGTTGCCACTGTGCTGAAAAGGTCTCATTGCCCCATTCTGCCTTGATCTGATCCCCAAAATCAAATCTGAGTTTGTCTTTCCCAAAGTAAGTGCTCAAGGTTAGTTTATCTTTTAAAGAGACATCCCAGTTCACTTTGGCATGACCGTCATAGAAATAGTAATCCGGAATGTCAGACATAAGCTGTTGTAAGAGTTCCACATAAGTGCGCCGGAAGGATCCCATATAAGATCCTTTTTGGTTTCCGATGCGCCAGGGTCCTTCCAGGGTGGCGCTTGATGATATGAGGCTGAGCCTTGCAACGCCATGCGGTTTGATCCTGTTACCCTGAAGATTGTCAACGTCAAGAACTGAAGACAGACGCCCCCCATACATCGCGGGATACCCACCTTTGATCAGTTCCGCGCTGTCGATGGCATCCGTGTTGAAGGTGCTGAAAATACCTCCAAAATGATTGGGATTGTAAACATCTATATCGTCGAGCAGGATCAGATTTTGATCAGGGCTACCTCCACGGACATACAATCCGGCTGAGAAATCTGAGATCGGAGTCACACCGGGAAGCGTTGCCAAAGCTCGAAAGACGTCTGATTCCGCAACTGCAACCACATTCTGGAGTTGCTCCGTGGTTTGGCGGATGGTGCTGACAGGTATGTTTATACTGCCTGTCTTGTCTGAGTTTGCGGTGACCTTAACCGTGCCAAGCTCGATCGAGCTTTTAATCAGAGCAAAATTGTGCACGACGGTTTCCCCCTCAGAGCTTATGGTAAATGTATATTCCTGAGCAGCATAAGAAACCAGGCTGACATTCAGCGTGTAAGTTCCGGGCTGAGGAATCGAGATCACATAGTAGCCCTGCTTGTTAGTTTGAGTTCCGGATTTCAGTCCGGCTATGCGCAGATTGGCATAGTGCATGGGTTCATTGCTATCCGCTCTGGTGACGAACCCGCTGATCGTTGCGGCAGAGAGCACTCCATATAGTAACGTAAGAATAATTAGTAATAGATATTTGGGGAAATTCATAAACACCTCATATTCAATTTACTCTGAGGAGGATGTTTTGACAAGAGATAATCCGTTTTGGAATATAATCGCGGAACAGGATCTGAGCTTATAAACTCCGTTCCTGGGTTTGAGGGATAAATCCGAGCAGAAGATCAGAACCGAATCAATTCCCAAAGGAAGATCAATATCCTGTTCGGACAGATTCATACATATATTCAAGCGCTGCGCGCCACCCCCCCGATGATAGCTCAGGAGCGTTTCAGTGCACTCATCAAACTCCATTGCACCATCGATGAGGACCGGATTATTCTTGCGCAAAAGGATCAGATTCTTGTAGTAAGAGCGCAGATCATTGGCTTCGGGTGAGCTTTCCCAATCCCAATCGAAGGGACGTCTGTTATTAGGGTCACCTGCTCCCCGTATTCCGATCTCGTCACCATAATAAATGTGAGGTGTCCCCACAAAGGTCATTTGAAAGAGGATCGCCAGCTTTAAGCGGGAAGGATGCTCCAGAGTCAGTTCAGCGATGCGCCAGGTGTCGTGACTGCCAAGAATATTCATCATTGCCTTGAGCGAGGGCAGAGGATAAACTGCCAGACCCTGCATGATGCGATACTTGAATTCGTCTATAGTAATATTATGCTGGATAAAGAGTTCGTGAACAGGGGATTTGAAATAGGCATAGTTCATGACAGAATCGAAGTATCTGGGACTCACCCATTCGCGCGCGTTGTTCCAGAGCTCTCCAACCAGCCAGGCATCTGGTTTGCACTTCTTCACCTCGGTGCGGAAGAGCTCCCAAAACCAATAGGGAACTTCATCCGGGACGTCAAGCCTGAAGCCATCGATATCAATCTCGAGCAACCACCAACGGGTCACTTGCATCAGGTGTTCGATAAGACCAGGATTGGGGCATGCTTCAGCGACGTTTTTTACTGCGTTTTCTTCGGGATGGGTGCGGGAAAGGTCATAATTGAGATCCGGCATGTCCTTGATCCCCCACCAGCACTGATAGTAGTCCTTGGGCTTAAAATCAGCCGGCAAAGGCTTTGGTAATGGCCATTTCTTCCAATCATACCAGTTCCACCACAGCGACTTCTGTCCCCGATCAACACAATCCCGAAACGCCCAAAAAGTCTCACCGGTGTGGTTAAACGCTACATCAAGGATGATCCTGATCCCTTTGGCATGGGCTTTTCGCACCAGATCCTGCATTTCATACACAGTGCCAAAATGAGGATCGATGCTCATATAGTCCGCAGAGTCGTATTTGTGATTTGATTTGGCTTTCCACAAGGGGTTGAAATAGATGATGCTTACGCCAAGATCGACTAGATAATCCAGTTTCTGGATCACCCCCGCGATATCACCCCCGTAAAAAGACCACCAATCAGGTTTGCCGATTGGAAGATAGGGATTCTGAGTAAGTCCTGAAATGTCTTTCCAGTCCGTTACAAGATGATAGTATTCAGTTTGGGGTGGCAACATATCGCCTGTCTTCGGCTCATGTTTACAATCCTGATAGTAGCTTTCCGAAAAATCGGGATCGTTGAGATGATTCCCGTTGTAAAAACGATCCGGGAAGATCTGATAGACAATTCCCTGCTGAACCCAACGGGGAACTTCAAACTCTGCAATCCTTTGCTCGCCAGAAACAGCTGCCAGATCACCCAAACGCAAAATGGAATTGAAGCCTCCAAATGGATCTGCCTCCGTTTCAGAATTGGCCGGATCAGCCATCCAGATACCGTCGACAATCAGTTTATATCTATACACCGCTTCCTTTAGGTCCAGAACAATTTCGTAAACTCCCCCTCTGTTTTCCAAGGGCTTAATCTCCCAGGCTGTGAAATCTCCGCAGATTCCGACTTTGTGTTCACCTGAGGTGGGGGGAGCGTAAACAAATCGGGTAAGAGCCATCACTTCTTTTTCTTGCTGATCTGGGTCAGATAATGTTTCAGATAATAACCTGTAGATGATCCAGGCTGAGCCGCAACATCTTCAGGCGTGCCAACAGCCATGATCATGCCGCCCTCATCCCCGCCTTCCGGACCAAGGTCGATCACCCAATCAGCGCATTTGATCACATCCATATTATGTTCGATGACGAGCACAGTGTTCCCCATCGCGACAAGTTTTTGCAAAACCTGGAGCAACTTGTTGATATCGTCAAAGTGCAGTCCTGTAGTGGGTTCGTCCAGCATATAGAGAGTGTTTCCCGTGCTCACTTTTGAGAGTTCGCGGGAGAGCTTGATGCGTTGAGCTTCCCCTCCGGAAAGAGTTGTGGAAGATTGACCCAGCTTCACATAGTCAAGTCCGACTTCCATCAAAGTGGCGAGTTTGTTGCGGATGGACGGAATATTCTCAAAAAAGGCATAAGCTTCCTGTATGTCCATATCCATCACATCAGAGATACTTTTCCCTTTATAACGTATAGACAGGGTTTCGTGGTTATAGCGGCTTCCCTTGCAGACTTCACAGGTGACGTATATGTCTGCCATGAAGTGCATTTGAATCTCTTTTACGCCCGCACCTTCACAGGCCTCACAACGTCCACCTTTGACGTTGAAGGAAAAGCGCCCCGGCTTATAACCCCGCAGCTTGGAAGCAGGTAACTCCGAAAAGAGAGTTCTGATCTGATCAAAGAGCTTAATGTAGGTGCTGGGGTTGGATCTGGGTGTTCTGCCGATGGGCTGCTGGTCTATGGCAATGATCTTATCGATGAGTTCCGTACCAAGGATAGCTTTCACCTTACCAACTTTGTGGTTGGTTCGAAAGAACCTATTGTGCAAGAAGGGATAGAGGGTTTGATTGATAAGCGAGCTTTTCCCGCTGCCCGAAACACCCGTGACGCAGATCATCATGCCCAGAGGTATCTCCACGTCAATGTTTTTAAGATTATTATGAACAGCACCCTGGATAGTTATCTTCCGGGTGTCCGGTTTCATTCTTTTTTCCGGGATCGGGATGCTGAGTTTACCTCCCAGATAAGCACCGGTGATCGAGGCTTTGTTCTTTATGATCTCGTTCACCTTTCCCTGCGCGACGATCTCTCCCCCATAGATTCCGGCTTTGGGTCCAAAATCGACCACCATGTCCGCGGTACGAATAGTCTCTTCATCATGTTCTACCACGATCACGGAATTACCAAGATCACGCAGTTGGATCAACATATCGATCAGCTTCGAATTATCACGTTGATGCAGGCCGATACTGGGCTCATCCAAAATGTACATTACTCCCACCAATTGCGAGCCGATCTGCGAAGCAAGCCTGATCCTTTGGGATTCACCACCGGATAGCGTGGGCGAACGCCGGTCCAGAGCCAGATAGTGCAATCCGACGCTATTGAGGAATCCCAGGCGGTTACGGATCTCCTTGAGGACTTCCTGCGCGATGATTAGCTGATTTCCGGTAAGCACAATTCCCGCAAAGAAGTCGTAGGCTGTCCGAACACTCATGGCAGTGATCTCGTCGATGCTGAGCCCCCCGACGCGCACAGCCAGTGAGGAGGGTTTCAGTTTTCTACCGTCACAATCTGTGCAGGGTTTATCGCTGATGAACTGCATGTAATATCGACGCATATCTTCGGAGGTGGTCTCATGCATGCGTCGTTCCAGCTGTACCATGATCCCTTCAAAGCGCATCATGAACTGACCCGCGCCATGCGCGTTTTTCCAGGCAATCTTAAATCTTTTACCCTTGGAGCCCCACATGATCAGTTCCTTCACCTCATCTGGCAATTGATACCAGGGTGTGGAGAGCGAAAAGTTGTAGGCCTGAGCCAGATTGTGCAGTGTGTTCAGTGTCCAGCTGGTCTTTTTATCTTCCAGCTTGCCCCAGGCAGCGATCGCGCCACCAAGAATTGATAGCTCAGGATCCGGAACCACAAGGTCAGGATCAAATTCAAGTTTATAACCCAGACCATTGCAGACCGGGCATGCACCCAGAGGACTGTTGAAAGAAAAGTGCTGGGGACTGAGCTCTTCGTATCCGATCCCGCATTTGGCACAAGAGTTTTGTGAGGAGAGCACAACTTCGCGTTGTTCGTCAGAATAGTCCAGCTTGACCATGCCATCAGACAGTTTCATGGCCAATTCCAGTGAATCTGTAAGCCTTCCTTCCACTCCTGGTTTGAGCGCCAACCGATCGACAACAACATCTATATTATGCTTACTCTTTTTATCCAGAACAATCTCTTCATCCAGCATTCTTTGCTGTCCGTTGATGATAACCCGCACAAAACCATCCGATCTCAATTGTTCCAGCTCTTCCTTATGCTCACCCTTGCGGTTTTGAACAAGGGGAGCCAATATCTGGATCTTTGTGCCAGTGGGGCTTTGCATGAGATGGCTGATCATTTGGTCCACAGTTTGTGAGCCCACCGGATCTCCGCAGGAGTAACAGTATTGGGTTCCGACTCTGGCAAAGAGCACGCGCAAATAGTCATAGATCTCTGTGACAGTGCCGACAGTGGAGCGGGGGTTCTTGCTGGCAGATTTCTGTTCGATGGAGATAGCCGGTGAAAGACCCTCAATATAGTCAACTTTGGGCTTTTCCATCT
The DNA here is from genome assembly GCA_022711455.1 of Candidatus Cloacimonadota bacterium. GTDB lineage: Bacteria > Cloacimonadota > Cloacimonadia > Cloacimonadales > Cloacimonadaceae > PHBP01. The sequence continues at coordinate 478 of JAKLEY010000018.1, read as the reverse complement.
GACCCAGGAATTGTCTGGCGTAAGCAGAAAGTGATTCCACATAACGGCGCTGGCCTTCAGCATAAAGTGTGTCGAAGGCCAGGGAACTTTTTCCGCTTCCGGAAACTCCGGTAAAGACGATCAATTCATTACGCGGCAAGAGCAGATCTATATTCTTCAGGTTGTGCTCGGAAGCACCTTTGATCAGGATGTTAGTCTTCAATTTTTCACCTCTTCAGGGGCTTAATTTTCATGTGAGGCATTTCTTGTCAATCCAATTATCGTGATATTTAAATCGATTATTTGGCTCATGGCTCTGAATTTGCATTATAATATGACAATAGTGGAAAGATTGAATCCTTCGAGCTTGAAAAAAGTGGATTTTAATGCGGATTTTTCTTGACACAAACTTGCACCGAGAATTATCGTGTGCTTATGAGGAATTGTATGACAAAGCTATGGTTGACGATTGCAATGCTCGCGTGCCTTGGCACCGCAG
>JAKLEY010000179.1 GCA_022711455.1 Candidatus Cloacimonadota bacterium | reverse complement strand
CGGTGAGCGCGGAAACGCCAGCACAGAAATAGTTCATACACAGCTAAGCTGAATTGATACAGCCGGATGCGAAAAACGTGTCCGGCTATTTTATTTGTAAAAATGGAAAGATTTTTGCAAGTGTTAAGGTAAGTGTACAGGCGGTCGCCGTACCGCCTATAATAGAATGTGCTGCGTAACTCAAGAGGGGCGCTACGGCGAGCGCCCGTACAAGGAGATGCCATGAAAAAGCTGCTGGTCTTATGCGTTCTGGGGGTTTTGGCACTTGGTCTTGGTGCCAATCCCTATGTCCCCAATGTGCTCTCACGCGTGTGGTTTGATTACACCGGTGATTGCAATATCCAATTCGGCTCCGATCTGATCCTTGCGGTACAGCATTTAACCGGTGGACCAGGACTGACTTTGACCACTGGCACAGGGTCCTTTTCGACTCCGGCCAGTTTCAATCCACCGATGAATGAGAGTGATTACCCCATAAATCTCAATATCAGTGAGCTGATTCCCGGCTTCAGCATCGACCCGCTGGCGGATTATCTCTGCGTCTTGTATGGTGATTATAATCTGGACGCGCTGCGTTGGGGACATGGAGATGACTACGGGATCTATCTGCATCCGCTGGGTCCCGATCAGGCAGCGGTGCACGTAAGACAAGTTTACTATCCGGGAGAGACATTTTTCTTCTGGGCTAAGGAGAACGGGGTCGATCTGATCAGCGAATATGAGACCGCGGATCGCTGCACCTATAACATCCACGTCTCGAATCTGAGCGGTGATCCTGTGCCCAATCACCCGGTTTTCTTCTATCCTGGTGGATACCCATATTATTACCAGCCTACGCATTACACGGATGCCAATGGCAATCTCCAGATCGAGGAATACGCCCGGCGCTGCTGGATAGGAATCCGGGATTGGAACTATAACGTGCTCTTTGAACAGCATTTCTTCCCCGAGCCGGACCAAATCATCCCCGTCAATGTGATCATCAACAGCGTCGCGAATGAAGACCCGCTGCTGACACCTGAGCTCAGCCAGCTGGCAGTCTATCCGAATGTGATCTCAGCCAGGCAGGAGACCGTCCATATCTCTTATCTCAAAGCCCCCGCGGAGGCGCGGCTCTATCTCTATGATTTGAAGGGCAGAGAGCTGGAGAGCAGAGATATGAGCGCCCTGGACGAACTGGATTGGAACTTGCCGGAGCTCAGCAGCGGAGTGTATTTCGTAGCCTTGAAAAGCGGAACGCGGGAACTGGGCAGGCAGAAGCTCATAGTCATCAAATGAACAAAGGGGTCCTCCTGGGCGCTCTGCTCCTGGCTTCAGCCCTGTTGGGGGCACAAGCCGGATTGAGTTTTGAAGCGGAACGGATCGATTTTAGCCTGCGGTCGACAAGAGACGAGGCTTCACTTATGGAGTGGGAAGTTCGGGGAGTATATAGTTTCAGCAACTGCACAGAGCAGTCCCTGCATCAGCTCATTGCCTTTCCCATCCCGGCTGGAGATGGTCTTTGCACCTACACGGATCTGGTCCTGAATAAAAGCGAGGGAGATCCCGAAGCTTCCTGCGAGCTGATCTCAAAGAGCGAAAAAGGAATCAGCTTTGGCCTCAGTCTGCCTCCCCTCAGTTTTATCAGCATTTTGATCTCCTACCGCCAGCGGGTGACCGGGAAAACAGCTTCCTATATCCTGCAAACAGCAAACAGCTGGGCTCAGCCTCTACCCTCGGCAATCTACAGTCTGTATGTGGAAAATGGAATTGAACTGAAATCGATCTCCCTGACGGATCCTCTGATCCTGAACAGCAGGACCGGGATCTACTATTTCTGGGAATTCAGGAATTACAGACCCGAACAGGATTTTGTGCTGCATTTGAAGTGATCTGTTCCCGATCTGCGAGGGCATGAGTCCTATCCGCCATGAAGCTGGTACAGCATTCCCGGGTCTGCTGTCAGCAGAGAGCAGGATCAGCACACCTGAGTCCGGATAGACGGAAATGACTCCTGCAATTTGGGGAATGACTGCTGCAGAAGCTTGGTTCCTCTTGATCTGATCTCTCACTTATCCCTTCCCTCTCAGTATCATATCGGTTACTGAAGCGATTTGAAAGCGGTCAGCAAGCGGTATGATAGCGGTATGACAGGGATATGATCATGGACAAGTTGTCAGAAGTCCCCTGGGTCGACTGGTTCTATTACTATATGATCGGGTGGGCTGAAGTCGAGCCCGCGTTGAAGTCTGGTGCACGATTGTAATTCCGCTGTCCGGAGCAAGACCACGAAGCTATTATAACCTTTTTTTGTTGCGGTCTCAACTCCAGCGGTAGCAGTGTCTCCCGTCACTCGTCACTATAAAAAAAGCGCCGGTCACAAGAACCGGCGCCACTAATCAGCTAATTTGTTAATTTGCTAATCTATTTCACCAGCACCATTTTGCGGGTTTCGGTGTTGTTTCCGGCATTCAGGCGATAGTAATAGACACCGCTTGAAACGGCAGCGCCGTTGTTGTCGGTTCCATTCCACACGATCGAATGGTTACCAAAAGCAAGCTCACCATTGACGAGAGTTTTGACGAGCTGGCCTTTGACGTTATAGACGTTCAGGCTGGCAGCGCCGGCTTTCGGCAGGTTGAAGCTGATGGTGGTTTCGGGATTGAAGGGGTTGGGATAGTTTTGGTTGAGCATATTGGTGACCACGGGAGTGGTGTTGTCATTGTTTGCGCTCCCGGTGGGGAATACGATCTGAAGTTCCATGAACATCACCTGACCACCATCGTTTGTGGGATGGTAAGCCGGGGAGATGGAGTTTGAACCCCAGGTGTAGTCGTTATACATCATGACACCAATTTTACCAACCTTGTTGTCGCCCTGCATGGCAATGAATTTGACTTTGTCAGCAGGATAGACCCACATGGGTTTGATCCCGTTCATGGCAGGGGTTTCGATGTTGTTCAGAACGATCGGCTCGGACCAGACGCCACCGTTGTTGGGAGAAACGGAAATGTAGATTTCCGGAACGTTTGCCCAGGCGGTGTAATCAGTGTCGCTATAGCTGTTGATCTGAAGGGCGCGCCAGCTGTTTTGCCAGACGGCGACCATCATCTGCTGGTCATTGGCTTCAGAGACTTTCATGTTGTTATAGTGGAACATCATGGCATCGGTGTGAGCAGCAGAATCCCAGTGCGGGAAAGGCCAGTCAGTAGCGATACCGGGATAGTAGCCACCGGCACCATCAGAGAAGTATTCATCGACCTGGCCCCAGGGAGCTTCCATATCCCAGGGAGTGAAGCAGGAGTTGAAGGTGTCCGCGGGATCTTTCTGAGGATAGATCTCGTTGACGGCGAAGGTGTTGGATGTGGGATCAAACACGAATTCCTTCACGAACTGCATATTGGGATAGTAGGTTCCTTCATCGGTGGAGAGTGCCCAAATGGCAGGAACGTGAATCTTGCCGTTGGTGTCAACGGTCGCATTCAAGTGGCTGGAATTGGCGATGTTGAAGGACAGCTGATCGTTGGTGTAAGGAACACCTGAATCACCGGCAAAGTAACCGGTGGTGCTGCCTGCGGCATCCGGAGGATTCCAGGAAGCGAGGTTGCTGTATGCGCTGACGCGGGTCCAGGTTCCCTGTCCGTAATTTCCACATTTGAAGACATCCATATCCGCTTCATCGATCGAAGCGTCATTGGCATCGACCGCAAAGTGATAACCGGCATAATAGATGTTTCCGGCATTGTCTGCAGCGATTGCGTGGAAAGGACGACGCCAGTCGACCTGATCCATGTTCCAATCGTTCATTTCAGGAATGGAGGTCGTGCTCCAGACCAGCGGAGTTCCCTGTTCGATCTCATCGGCATTGAAATCCGCATAAGCGAGCAGCAGGTTTTCGCTGGGACCGGCATTGTGGGTCACGGAGTTGCGTCCGGCGAGATAGATTCTGCGCTTTCCGGCAACCGGTGAGGGTCCGATCTGGGCGGTCGGCCAGATAAATTCATTATCGGCAGAGGCGCCATGAGTGGAAGTCATGGGGGTGGGATTGTTCACGCCAACCTGGATATCGTTGAACAAACCGGCGATCTGAGCAATGAAGGCATCCGAGGCAAACATGATCTCCAGAAGAGCTTCATCGTCACCATTGGCGTGCCAGGCATACATGGGCTTTCCGGAAACAGGATCCACGGCCAGAGTGGCATAGCCTTCATGAATCTGAGTTTCGGT
>JAKLEY010000178.1 GCA_022711455.1 Candidatus Cloacimonadota bacterium | reverse complement strand
TTCAATGACTTCAGCAGGTCTTCAAGAAAATAGCCCCGGATGTTCACAAAAGGCTTCGGGTCTTGATGAAGCTTCAGGTTTTGGAGTTCCGGGCTCCAGTTTTGCTGCTTGGCTCCGTCAATAAAATAAAGTCTGGCGGGCAGGGCAATCGGACGGAAATCCTGCAGCACCACTTTGGAAATGTTGCGCACCCAATGGTTCTGCATCAGGTTTGGGAAGATGATGCGATAGTTTTCCGGGGCAAAGACTTCCTTGTCATTTTGGGTCACCAGCCAGCAGGAGGTGGTGTCAAACGCGACTTTCTCAAAGCTCATTTGATAGCGGTCGTCAGACTCAAAGCGGATGGTGGAGAAATCCCGCAGATTCTTCTCTCTCAGCCAGTTATCAAAACGGATGCCCTTCCATTTATCGGTGCGGACGCCCTCTTCACGGGTGCGAAAGGTGGTGATCTCTTCCTGTTTCAGTTTGGTAAAATCCTCATTGGGAAAAGAGAGCGTACGACCGTCTTTGAGCACGATATCCAGGGCGAAAGAAAAGCTGCCGACGAGGATGAACAGCAGGATCAGAGACAGGATTTTACTCATGTTTGTTTCAAATTCAAGCGAGTGACAGCACCTGATTTCTGATCAAAGGCGAACAGGTCCACTCCCGCTTCTTCAAAGAGCTGCTCAGCCAGTTTGTCAGGATAAGTTTCCGCGCAATATACGGTTTTGATCTCAGCGTTGATGATCAGACGAGCGCAGATGCTGCAGGGTTGATGCGTGCAATAGAGCACTCCCCGGCTGGTGCTGGAGCCATTGATGGCAGCCTGAATGATGGCATTTTGTTCGGCATGCACACCCCGGCAGAGTTCGTGTTGCTGTCCGGATGGAACGCTCTGTTGTTCACGCAGGCAACCCACTTCCGCGCAGTGTCTTACGCCTTTGGGACTGCCGTTGTAACCGGTGGATAAGATCTGATTGTCGCGCACCAGAACTGCTCCGACCTGACGCCGGAGGCAGGTGCTGCGACGAGAGGCCAAAACTGCCATTTGCATGAAATACTCTTGCCAGCTGGGACGTTTTCCCATTCTGAGTTCCTCGCTATTTTTGATTCTATGGCAATTCTGAGGAGGGCAGCTTTTTTGTCAAGCACTCCCCCTCCCCGCTCAAAAACAAAAAAAAGCCTTGACTCTTAAGCGAATATCTTTTTGTAGTATCGGAACATAATTTGGAGTATATATGAAGATTCATTTCCGTGATGTCCAGGCTGGCAGCGTTGAAGCCCGAGCGGTGATCGAGCTGGCAGAAGGTGTGTTTTTGAATGAAGTCACTTTGCTCAATATCGAGGGTGAACTGGTGGTGGAATTTCCCCGCAAAAGCTTTCAGGGCAAGACCAAACGCACCATTTACATTGATATAGTCACCTTTGAGGATCAGGATAAACGCCTGCTTTGGGAGATCGAGATCAAAGAAGCCTACCGAAACTGGCGTAAAGAGAACAAGAAAGTCTTAGTGTATGAAAATAAATAAAATAGATGGAGGATCAAAATGATCACCGACTTGAATGAAATCCTTTCGACTAACATCAAAGGAATGAAGCGCTCGGCTATTCGCGAGCTCTTGAAGTATCTCGGTCAGCCCGGATTGATCTCGTTTTCGGGAGGTTTTCCCTCTCCCCTCACCTTCCCGGTGGAGGATCTGAAGACCATCATGATGGAAGTGATGGACACCGAAGCTGCCATGGCCCTGCAATATGGTGCCACGGAAGGTGACGTCCTGCTGCGCACCCTGCTGGTGGAACGATATAAGAGAGACGGCTTTGACGTCAGCATAGACAACATGATCATCACCACCGCTTCCCAGCAAGCTCTGGATCTCATCGCCAAGATGTTTATCGACCGGGGTGATTATGTGCTGGTCGGACTGCCTTCCTATCTGGGCGGTTTGAGCGCGTTCAACAGCTACGGCGCGCAGATGATCGGCATTCCCATGGATGCAGAGGGTGAAGACCCCGTCTTTATCGAAAACACGCTCAAAGACCTCATCTCCAAAAACAAAAAACCCAAATTCATCTATCTGATCCCGGATTTCCAGAATCCTGCCGGTGTCACCATGACCGAAAACAGACGCCGCGAGATCCTGGCTCTGGCTCACAAATATGACGTGCTCATCCTCGAAGACAGCCCCTATCGCGAGCTGCGCTATGAAGGTGAGGCTCAGCGCACCATGTATGAAATGGACGGCACGGGGCACGTGGTCCTGCTGGGGACGTTCTCCAAGATCTTCTGTCCCGGTTTCCGCATCGGTTGGGTGCTGGGTCATCCCGATATCCTCGATAAGATCGTGGTTGGCAAGCAGGCAACAGATCTCTGCACTCCTCCTTTCACCCAGAGGATAGCCGCCCGCTACATCCAAAAAGGTCTCCTTGATCCCAAGATCGCCGATATTGCCAGAATGTATCACTCCAAACAGAAAGTGATGCTGGAAGGCCTGCAAAAATATATGCCGGAAGAATTCAGCTGGACTCATCCCGAAGGCGGTCTCTTCCTGATGGCAAGCGGTCCCAAGGGTCTGGATACAAACGCCCTCCTGCTGGATTGCATCAAAGAAGCGAACGTCGCGTATGTGGCAGGAACCTCCTTCTTCTGTGACGGCGGTGGGCAAAACACCATGCGCCTGAACTTCTCCTATGAATCCGAAGAAAACAACCTGGAAGGCTGCCGCCGGATGGGTGAGTTCATGAAAAAAGCGGTCCTCAAGCTGAGCTGAAACCGCCTCTGATGAAATCTCAAAATAAAATATATAGCTGGAGGAATAATGCCTAAGAAAGTCGAAAAAGACAGAGTGGGCATGATCATCCGCGGGGAAGATTCTCCGGAAAAGATGGAAGTGGAGATCACTGAAGTCAAAGCTCCGGGAGATGATGACTCGCCAGTCTTGATCTATTACAATTGGTGCAAGAAATGCGGAATCTGCGTAGCTTTTTGCCCCACGGGCTGCCTTGGCAGAAAGGCAGACGGCTCGCCTTATGTGCTTGCCCCCGAAAAGTGTATTCATTGTGAGACCTGCGATCGGCTCTGTCCCGATTTCGCGATCACCGGTGCCAAGGACAGGTAGGGAGATAGCATGCCAAAAGCCAAAACCGAAAAGACCGTCAAAGCCCCAAAGAAAGCGACCCAGACCAAACCCGAAGCCGTGACCCCGCCCCCCGTGAAGGACAAAACCGTCCTCATGCAGGGCAATGAAGCCGTGGCAATGGGTGCCCTGGATGCCGGAGTCAATTTCTTTGCCGGCTATCCCATCACTCCCAGCACCGAAGTTGCTGAGATCCTTGCTGCCGAGCTGCCCAAACGGGGTGGCGTCTTCATTCAGATGGAAGACGAGATTGCCTCCATCTGTGCCATTACCGGCGCTTCCCTGGCAGGAGCAAAATCCCTTACTGCCACTAGTGGCCCGGGATTCTCACTGATGCAGGAAGGCATTGGCTTTGCAAAGATCACAGAAACTCCCTGCGTGGTGGTGAATGTACAGCGTATGGGTCCCAGCACCGGCATGCCTACCAGCCCTGCACAAGCAGATATTATGCAGGCCAAGTGGGGTTCACATGGTGATTCTCCTGCTATTGTGCTTTATCCCGATTCTGTAAAAGAAAGCTATGAGCTCACCATCCGCGCCATAAACCTCAGCGAAAAGTATCGTACCTGCGTAATCCTACTCCTCGATGAGGTTTTGGGTCACATGCGGGAATCGGTGCAATTGCCCGATATGGCCAATGTACGTGTAATAAACCGCATCAAACCTACCGTACCACCCCACTGGTACAAACACTATGATGAAAACCAAAAGTATCTTTCGCCGCTGGCAAGCTATGGCGAAGGCTATCGCTTTCATGTAACAGGGCTTACCCATGATTCTCATGGCTTCCCCACCAACAAGGCCACGGAAGCAGCAGAAATGATGGAACGCCTTAGAAAGAAAATATCATATAATATCCGTGACCTGGTGCAGATCGAAAGCCATCAAATGGAAGATGCCAAGATCGCCATCTTTGCAGCAGGGATTACCTCCCGTGCTGCCAAATCCGCTGTTGCCATGGCCCGGCACGAAGGAATAAAAGTAGGCCTCTTGCGTCCCCTCACCATTTGGCCTTTCCCCGATGATGCTGTGCGCAAAATGCTCCGCAATGTGGAGACGGTGATTGTTCCGGAGCTTAATCAAGGCCAATTCATTCATGAAATTCAGC
>JAKLEY010000177.1 GCA_022711455.1 Candidatus Cloacimonadota bacterium | reverse complement strand
TCCATTCGTCATTTGGCTCCGGCCAGTTGCCTGAAGCGACAGCAGGATTGAATCTTAAAGCCAAAGGATCCTCACGGTGCAGATCGATCAGACAGGATTCTCCCTCCCGAAGAACGGTATCAGTCTGCAGAGCTCCGTCCCGCAGCACCCAGATATAGGGATCGACCCAGCCCCGCGAGAGCAGCATATTCCAGGGGTGACTCCAGAGGTAATTATCCTGAGTGTAGTTGAAGTAAAGCTGACTGAGCGGGTAGTCCCTTTGATGCGGATTAGGCACGAAATTCAGGCCCGGATTCAGACTTCTGCTGATCTCATCCTGCACCGGTTGATTTGGCAGCAGTGCAGTAATATTCTGGTTCAGATTTGCCAGATAGGGTCTGTTCGAAACTAACTCTTCCGTGAATATCCAATTTCCTGTCTCGGACAGGGTCCAAAACTCACCCACACTGCCAAAGACATCCATAACCGTGGAGTATAAACTGGAAGTGGGAAAGGACAGCAGATGCAAACCGCGATCAGCCTGAATCGCATATTGAGGGTGCACAAAGCGGATCTGCGAGCGGGAGAGGACTTCTCTGGACGTGCCATCGGTGCAATGAGCTGTCAGCTTCAGATTGCCTGCAAGGGGGCTAAAGTCCTCTAAAAATGTGTATTCAAATGAATTGAGAGCAGGAGGCAAGCCTGAATAGAGGGATAGATTCAGCCCCTCTCCCACAAGGCTGAAATCGATGCTTTCCACCATGAAAGCGGGCTGCACCAGAGCCTCGAACAAGAGAGTGTCTCCCTGGGAAACAAAGAGACCGGAGCTGATATTCAAGCTCAGGAGGGGTTCCTGATAGCCCCAGAGCAGGCTAAAACTGTGCGGTCCGCTCTCCGGAATGAAGAGTTCCACCGGTCCTGCCAGCAGGTCATGCCAGCTCCAATCCGCATTGTTGCGCAGAATCAAAGAGCCGGCGAGGGCAGAGAGGCTGTCCCCAAAGGAAAAGCTGTACAGACTGTTGCTTGAGCTGGTCCACAGCTCCAGATCAAAGACTTTCTGAGCCTCGGAAGGGTCAAAATGCGCGCGGATATCTTTGCTTAAATAGTGGTAATCCTCTTCTTCTTCCAGCACGGATAGCAGGAGCAGTGGTGACAGCGTGGGGTTTCCGCTGTATTTGACATCAAGCCCCAAATCAGGACCGTCATTGGCGAAAATTTTCTCACCAAAGGCGAAGCTGTATTGCTGCCCGGTGCTCTGATTGCTCACAATCAGCGGATAAGAGCGGTAGGGGCTGCCCTTCACGATCCGGTGGTCCAGATGTTCGTAGCCGCTTTGCAGTACCACACTCACCTTGTAATAATAAGCTGTCCCCAGAAGAACATGAACATCGTCGTAAAAACCGGAGGATAAGCCAGGAATGACCAGCGCGGGATTGTCTATCCAGCTGTCGTAAAGTTCAAACTGCTGTCCGTTCAGACTGCGATAGATCTTGGCTCCGCGAATGTTGACAGTTTGGGAGGAGGTTCCGCTCCATTGGATTCTGATCCGCTCAGGGTATTCGGTGGCAGAGACTTGGGTGATCAGCGCGGAGGCAGAACTGGCTGATGCGGAATTTGACCAATTGGAGAGATTTCCCTGCAGATCGCGGGCTCTGATCCGGAAGCTAAACAGATTTCCTGCAGGGAGATAGCCATAATTGAAGGAGAAAGACTGGCGGTTTTGCCTGCCCAGTTCAGCATAATCACTCTGCTGCAGGATATTTGTGACCGGCTCTCCGTTTGCTTCATAGGAGACTTCCAGCTCGTATGTCTCAAAATCATAGGCATAGCTGCGTTCCCAATTCGCTGTCAATTGATAGTTATTCCCGGTGATATAGAGGTTCGCGGGGTCAGAGGGCAGCTCCTGATCATTCAGGATCAGCATCTGTGGAACCACCAAAGCGAGGTCATCTATCCACCTTAAATAGAACTGCCTGAACCGGGTGTAGCGCTGTTCCGGGTTCCAGACCGAATCTTCCGCGTCCCAGCCGTAGAACCACTTTAGATTCTCTTCCGTCTGTTCATAAGCCTTGGGCAATTCATCCATCTCCACATGCAGGAAAGGACTGAAGGTCTGAGAGTTATACTGCGGCTCGGTGTAGAGCATTTGCTGGTTTTGCATGGAGCCGGGATAATTTTGATTGTTGGGAAGCTGGATATCATGACCATCACGGGTGTACCAGACCGGGCTGCTGCTGCCGTAATATACAGAGTAATAGTCGTCTATATGAACTGCTTCATTGCTCCCGATGGAAGCTGCTGGATGCACTTCATAGGGAGCCTGATGAATGAGGTCAAGCTTGCTTCTGGACCAATCCCGGATCGGCAGACAGGGAAAGTATCTGCCATTGCCGGCTGAGAGCTGAACCGAAGGCTGACTCTGTTGAGAAGCCCAGTCAAAGCTGTGGACCTGCAGGCTGAATTCCATGCGGCCAAAAGTGGTCCTGATCTCGTCCGCGAATCTCCTGTATGCCACATTGAACGGGTGATCCGGATTGCGTGAGGGATCTGAAAGCGAGGAGTTATTATTATAATACTGAGTCCCTGAATAAGCCACCTCCCTGCCCGCGCCGTTGATCATCAAATATCTTGCGTTCAGTTTTTCAAAGGCTTCCAGCGCCATCATCGCGGAAGGGTAGTCATCACAGGGATGCGGAGCTGTCACAATGATCGGATTTGAGGCGTAGGGATTGAAGACATACAAACCCCAGCCGTAATCGAAGCTGCCGGTCTCGTCATCCCAGAGCTCTGGCGTTCCGTTGTCATCAATATCCTGATTCAGATTCTCACGGATCAGATAGTATTCCCGCCCGCTGTCCAGATCATTAAAATGGATAACGTTGAAAGGCATCAGGCTGGTTTCCAGCAGATTCTGAGCTGCAGTAAAATCTTGAGATGCATAGAGATTGAGGAATTCTGCCCAAGGTGTGATCAAGCTGTCCGGCATGCTGCGAAAGGAACCGAAACCAGGAGTCTGCCTATCCCAGAGGGCGTATTGGTTGAAACCTGGATTTGCGATGTTTTCACTGACGTGAGAAAGCCAGTTGTCGTAGTCAGCGCCTGGTTCCGAGCCGTAGAGAAAACCGCGCATGCTACCCTGCTCAAAAGTGAGCGCGTAAATGCCTGTCAGGCTTAAGAGTATGGCTATGGATAACAGCAGTCTTCTCATTAATTTTCTCCCACTTGTGGAGAATGCAATTTTTATTCCCCAGTGAAGCGATAATATCGCTGGTTTGTGGACGCGGCATCCTGCCGCGTAATCCTACCGCCTAATCCTGCCGCGTAAAACACTGGAGACTTTCCACTATATGTACACTTGTAACTGCTATCAAGTCTCGAAACGCGTCCTCGACTCCAGCGTAATAAACGCGACAATTGGTGCTGCGTTACCAATCATCACACTCCTCCCAAACCGCTAATCTACCGCTGTCATTCCAGTTCGCGAAGCGGTTTGACAGCGGTATGAAAGCGGTTAGCAAGCGGTATGATTGCGATATGACTACCGGGTGGATTGCAGACCTTCGTGTCTGCACGTGCAGAGACAAAGTGACGTGGATTGCAGAACTTCGTGTCTGCACGAGCAGGGACAAAGCCCTGCAATCCTACGGTAGTGTCGCATGCCGATGCGACGACAGCAATTCAGCTTTAGTTCGGATTGGCGTCCGAGTCTAAGGTAGTGTCGCATGCCGATGCGACGACATAACTGTAGCTTTAGTTCGGATTGGCATCCGAACCTACTAAAAAAGGCTGCGCTAGCGCAGCCCTTAATTCTTAATTCTTAATTCTTAATTAGACTTCGAGGATTTCTTTTTCCTTGGATTTCTCGACTTCATCGATCTTTTTGATCCAGTCGTCGGTGATATCCTGGATCTCTTTGAGGACTTTCTTCTCATCGTCTTCGGAGATCTCGACGTCTTTCTTCATCTTCTTGGCAGCTTCATTGGCATCCCTGCGGATGTTCCGAATTGCCACGCGGGCGTCTTCCGCCACCTTCTTCAGGTTTCTGACGATATCCTTGCGTTTATCCTCGGTGAGAGCCTGGAAGGGCAGACGGATCACGTTACCGTCGTTCTCCGGAGTGATCCCGAGGTTTGCGGCCAGGATGGCCTTTTCAATATCCGCAAGGGTGGTCTTATCCCAAGGTTGGATCACGATCATACGGGCTTCCGGGATGGTGATGTTGCACATCTGTTTGATGGGAGTGGGCTGGCCGTAGTAGTTGATCCGGATATCATCCAGAACAGAGGAACTGGCGCGGCCGGTGCGCACTTTGC
>JAKLEY010000176.1 GCA_022711455.1 Candidatus Cloacimonadota bacterium | reverse complement strand
GGCTGCAGTGCTTCTGGCAGCAGGTGCTCCCGGCAAACGGACCGCCCTGCCAAACTCACGGATCATGATCCACCAACCGCTGGGGGGAGCGCAGGGGCAAGCCTCGGATATCGAAATTCAAGCCCGGGAGATCCTCTATTTACGTGAACGCATGAACGAGATCATGCGCCATCACACGGGACAACCCATGGAAAAGATCATTGAAGACACGGACAGGAATTACTTCATGAGTGCCCAGGAAGCTCAAAACTACGGCATTATCGATGAAGTGATCACCCACAGGAAATAACAGACAAATCTGGGAGAATACTTGGATAAATATAAGAACCTAAGCTGTTCCTTCTGCGGAAAATCAGAAGCTGAAGTGGAGAAATTGATCCGTGGGATCGCGGGAAACATCTGCGACGAATGCATCGAGATGTGTCACAACATCATCGAGAGCTCTGCTCCGGAACTCGAAGACGAAGGCTTTGAGCTACCGATTCCCAGCCAGATCAAAAACTACCTGGATCAATATGTGATCGGACAAAGCCATGCCAAAGAAGTGATCTCCGTTGCGGTTTATAACCACTACAAACGTATATTCAAGCAGAGCCACAACGATGAGATCGATCTGGAAAAAAGCAATATTCTGATGCTGGGACCCACCGGCTGCGGCAAGACCCTGATCGCGCAGACGCTTGCCCGCTTCCTGAAAGTGCCCTTTGCCATCTCTGATGCCACCACCCTGACCGAAGCCGGCTATGTGGGTGAAGACGTGGAAAACATCCTTGTAAGACTGCTCCAAAATGCCGAATACGACGTTGCTAAAGCCGAGAAAGGGATCGTCTACATCGATGAGATCGACAAGATATCCCGCAAGAGCGAAACCCCCTCGATCACCCGGGACGTCAGCGGTGAAGGGGTGCAGCAAGCCCTCCTGAAGATACTGGAAGGCACCAAAGTCAACGTTCCACCCAAAGGCGGACGCAAACATCCTCAGCAGGATTTCATTGAAATGGACACCCGCAACATCCTCTTTGTGGCTGGTGGCGCTTTCTTTGGCCTGGAAAAGATCATCAAAGAACGCATGGATAAAAAAGCCATTGGCTTTGACGTCAAGCTGGGCTCCAAGACAGACGACACCACGATCTATGACAACACCAATTCCCACGATCTGCTCAAGTACGGTCTGATCCCTGAACTGATCGGACGCCTGCCGGTGATCTGCACTCTGCATGAGCTCTCTGAAGAAGCTTTGGTGGATATCCTCACACAGCCCAAAAACTCGATCTGCAAACAATATAAAAAGCTGTTCGAACTGGACGGCGTGGATCTGGAATTTGACACCGCTGCGCTAAAAGAGATCGCTAAAGTGGCGATCAAACAACAAACGGGAGCCCGCGGTCTGAGAGCGATCATGGAAAAATTCATGCTGCGCATCATGTACAACCTGCCTGATCGCGCGGATGTCAAAGCCTGCAGGATCACAAAAGAAGTGATTAACACAGATGAGGATCCGGTCTATACCCTGATCGAACCCATCTCATCCAAACGCAAAGCCGCAAACTAAAAGGACGGATAGTATGCAAAAGCTTCTGATCATAGTCGCTCTGGTCGCTTTTGCCCTCATCATCTCCTCCTGCACCACCCGCGGAGAGATCAGGGTTCGCAATTACAGCACCACAGATATCATAGTCGACATAGACTACACCGGTGGCATGATAGTTGGCCCCAACCGGCAATACAGCGAGTATTTCGGAGACAGCCGCAGCGTTCACGTCAGCTACAGCGGCATCTATCTCTTTGACGGTTACACTGATATCTACATCGAACCCGGTGACCTGGAAATCCTCACCCTGAATTCTGATGGTGGAGCTGTGCAACTTGTCAACAACAGCCCCTTCACCATAGACCATCTTTATTTGGCAACCTCATCAGCTTCCCAATGGGGTCCCGATGACCTTACGGGGCAGCTTGCACCGGGAGGAAGCATCCTCTGGACAGCCAGCCCCGGAAATTGGGATCTCAAGATCGTGAATAATCAGGATGATGAATTCTTCGTCTATGGCATTCATGTGGATATGGACGAGACGGATACCGTTCTCTTTGATGGAGATAAGAGCAGATCCAACCGGAAGGGCAATGGACTGCAAGAAGACAATAGCGGCCGCACGGTCCAAAGATAAAGGAGTTTTTATGAACCAGGAATTTACGTCAAACAGACGCGCCAAGCTGGGTCTTGCCCTGCAATCCGGAGACGCTGTGATCCTTTTCGCCAAGCCTGAAGCCAATCTCGAAAAGTTCACTCAGGATAACAACTTCCTATATCTGACGGGTTTGAACACCCCGGAAGCCATTCTGCTGCTGCTGAAGAACGCTGAGAACGTGACTGAGATGCTCTTTATTGAGCGAGGAATACCCGAACGTGAAGTCTGGGACGGCAAAAAGCTCACTAAAGCAGAAGCAACAGAGCTCAGCGGGATCACCCGGGTCTATTATAAAGACGAATTCATGGACTACCTGAGCGTCTATGCACCAGGCTTAAAAAGAGTCTATGCGAACATCGGTTCCAGAGACCTTTCAAAACCTGTATCCTACCCTCTCTTCGCACTCAAGCCCCTCAGCAAACGCTATCCCTCGGTTTTGATCGATGACATCTCGGCTGTGCTCACTCCCCTGCGTAAGATCAAGGACGATTGGGAGATTGCCCAGCTCCAGAAAGCCATAGATATCACCGGCAAAGGGATCCTGGACATCATGGAAACCGCCACGGCGGGAATGATGGAATACGAACTGGAAGCAATTCTGTTCTACAGGATGCAGCGCAGCGGTGCCAAGACCTGGGGCTTCTCCCCCATCATTGCCAGCGGGATCAATGCTGCCACTCTGCACTATAAAAAGAACGAATGCCGCATCGAGAATAATGAGGTAGTACTCATGGACGTGGGAGCCAGCTATTCCAATTACAGCGCGGATATCACACGTTGTTTTCCGATCGGAGCCGGCTTCAGCGAGCGTCAGAAAGCTGTCTATGAGGCTGTCCTCAACGTGCAGAAGCAGATCATTGAGCTGATCAAACCGGGGATCACCCTTTCCCACTTGCAGGTCACGACCAGGGAGCTGATCACTGAAGCGCTGCTGGGGCTTGGTTTGATCGAGAATCCCGATGATTTTTCCAAGTATTATATGCATGGCGTAAGCCACTTTCTGGGAATGGACACCCACGATCTGGGCGGACGTGAAGCCGTGCTCGAGCCCGGTAACGTGATCACCGTTGAACCCGGGATCTACATTCCGGAAGAGCGGCTTGGAATCAGGATCGAGGACGATGTGCTGGTCACAGAAGACGGGTATTGCGTTTTGTCTCAAAACATCCCCAAAGAAACTGCCGAGATCGAAGCCATCCGTAAAGCTGCCTTAAACCAATGATCAGGCGCGCGCTCTATCCGGGAACTTTTGATCCGATCTCTCTGGGGCATGTGAATATCGTGGAGAAGGCTTCGCGTCTTTTTGATGAAGTAATTGTGGGGATCGCGTCCTACACCGGCAAGCAAACCCTTTTTGATCTGCAAGAGCGCATCGCTTTGGTGCGCGAATCATGTGCTCATATTCCAAATATCAGGGTGATCGGCTTTGAGGGTTTGTCCGTGGATTTTGCCTCCTCCCAGAATTGCACAGTGATGATCAGGGGAATGCGCGCCGTATCTGACTTTGAGTATGAGCTCTCCCTCGCCCTCACCAATAAAAAACTGAATCAGGAGATCGAGACCGTGTTTCTGGTTCCCAGCCTCAAATATATGTATCTCTCCTCCTCCATGATCCGCCAGCTTTCTGAGCTCGATGCCAAACTGCAGGATTTTGTGCCTGCCTGTGTGGTGAACGCTTTGGCGGAAAAACATGCTTTGAAATCCATAGGTAAATAGATGGCACGCAAGAAAGAAGCCCAGGACCTCGAACAGGTCAAGATCTCCGATCGCTCCCTGCCCTCTGATATAAACGCGGAAGCCGCCATCCTCTCCGCCATGCTGATCGATAGCGATGTGGTGAGCAAAGCCATTGAAAAGGTCCGTGAGGAGTATTTCTACCGCAATGCCCACAAGGCTATCTTCCGCACGATGCAGGAGCTTTTCAACGAAAGCGTGGAGATCGACAATATCACCGTGATCGACCGCTTGCAGCGCAACAACCTGCTGGAAAAGGTGGGCGGGATACCCTATCTGAATGAGATCGCGGACACCGTTGTCTCCAGCGCCAATTTTGAATACCACCTCAAGATCGTCACCGATCAGGCTCTGCTGCGCCTCCTGATCGTGGCGGCCAATGGCA
>JAKLEY010000175.1 GCA_022711455.1 Candidatus Cloacimonadota bacterium | reverse complement strand
CTCTTGGGCTTTGTCTGTTTAGTGATTTGTTTTACTTCCTGCAGGGCTTCCACAAAGTGCTTTTCTGCTGCGGTTGGCTCTGAAAGCTGTTCATGATGCCATTTTTCATATTCCAGCCGGGCTTTATGCATGGCATCTTCATGAGCAATGGAGCCGGCATGCTCCAGAATGTCCCTGCCGCTTAGCTTCAGGAATTCATCCAGTTTGGAGATCCAATCTTTCATGTACATCGGAGTTCTGTTCAGGGCTTGAAGCTCGGCGAAGTCCAGATACATGCTCACAATTCTATTGAGGAGATCCAGTTCTTCTTGGTTCAGGTAGTTCTTTGCTATCTCAGTATCTGCCTTACGGAGCTGGGTTCCCGGCCAGTTGGTGAGCCCCATGTTGGTTTTACCGGCATCAGCCCGCTGAAAAATAATCTCTGCGGCAGTATGGCCATGGCTCGCCCAGTGCATCTTGTTTTGAATGACCTTGAAGAAGTCCCGGGACAGATCTGACTTGGGATCATAATCTATACTGGTGGCATAGATATCCAGGACTTTGCGCCAGAATACCTTTTCCGAGGAGCGGATATCCCTGATCCGGGCCAGAAGTTCATCAAAATAGGAACCGCCTCCGGCTTGTTTGAGCAGCTCGTCATTAATGGTGAAGCCCTTGATCAGGTATTCCTTAAGCCGCTCAGTAGCCCAGATGCGGAAGCGGGTGCCAATTATGCTATTTACTCTATATCCCACTGAGATCACAGCATCAAGATTATAGTACTCTATCCTATAGGTTTTCCCGTCACTTGCAGTTGAGGCAAAAAATGCACTAACTGATTCGCGGATGAGTTCTCCGCTTTCGAAGATGTTTTTGAGGTGTTTTCTCACGCCTGAGACGTCAATGTCGAAGAGATCTGCCATCTGCATGGCCGATATCCATAGCGTTTCATTCCTTAGGGTCACTTGTATCTTAATCTTGCCATTCTCTGTGTTATAGACCCAGAAATCAGGTTTCACTATCATGTCCGTTTGCTTCATAATCCCTCCTTTTTTGAAGCTTTCTTGAGTAAACTGGCGATATCGAGATTGATGCTGGTCACAGCCCAGTCTGGTTCTTGAGTGAAGGGTTTACGAATGTAGTATGGCCCCTCATAACTATCTCCATCAACAATCACCAGAGCTAAGATGAATTTGTCAGCCTGGTTTAGCCCATAAAGTATCTCGTTTCTGGTGACGGTGATGGTGCCTTGACCTTTAGCCCGGCCTTTTACTTCAATGTGCCTGGTTTCCGGCATTTTACCATCTATGGGAGCTGGGATACTGGTAATATCCCATCCGCAGTTGAGGGCAGATACGTCAATTACTTCACAGCCCTTTGATCGCTCGTAATCCATCACGACCTGCATGGCTTTCTGTTCGATCTGTTTTCGGGCTTCCGCATCTGCGGTCCAGGTATCTTCCCCTTTCAATTGAGCCAGTAAGCCAGCGGGGATAATCAGCGCGCCTCCGATCACTACAGGAGTTTCCGAAACCACATGGCGCATTTCATTGAGTTCCTTGGTGCGGGATTTGAGACGGTTATCCAGTTCGTCGATGATACGGCTGACATTATCGATGTTGATCCGGGTCTTCTTGCCGGCTGCCTGGTCATCCTGAAGCTTGATCTTGCGGTCGGACCAATAGTTGATCTGGGTCACCAGTCTCTGATGCACGGCTTCCAGGGTCTTGGAAACCTGTCTTTCCATGCGCTGCATAACTTCCGAAAAATGCTCCGGGGCAAGATGGGTGGTGGCATACGCCAGAGCCTTGTCCTCCAGTTCAGAAGATACCCACTCGGCAGAAAGCAGATGTTTTATCAGAATGAAGTCACTATCTGAGATGGGCTCCAGATCGAGATGAGGTGCCCAGCCCGCGTTGCTGATCGCTCCCTGTTCATCGATTTGGACAAACTGCAAACGACGTGAGATGCACCTATCCCGGTTGCCCCCTTCTTTTACAGAGTGTTCTATGATCAGCATGGCTTTGGGATCTATGCTATCATCATGAGGGGCTACAAGAATTGCTCCCTGTTTCAGTTTGCTGCGGTGATCTTCCAGCATGATGTCCGTGATGGCCATCATCAGTGGGTGCCCGGGATGGATGAAACTTGCCATAGGCGCTTCCCGATTGGGCAATCTCATGAAGGGTTTATCGAAGCAGATGCGTTCGTATTTCTGCGTTACCGGATTGATGTTTCTGCGATTGCGGCCTGAGATTTGGCGATCCCGTTCCCGAATCTTGGCTGGAACATAAGATATCTCCCAACGCTCACCTTCATTGCGAACCTGGCGGAGATTGCCTTTCAACTGACTAAAAGCCTGCAGGAAAAATGATTTGATGAAATAGGGCTGGAGCTTACGAGCTTCGGCTTTTTCCATTTCGGCTTTAACGGCAAATAGGCGGTTTTCATCGATTACTTCTTCACACAAGGCATTACGGCTGATGATCTCTCTGATGTGCTCCGTATCCAGAACGCCTTCTACAACTTGAAACAAACGCGCTCTTACCTCAGGATCGTCTCCATAACGTATAGCTTCTATTAATAGGTCTTTGAGGCTCTTTTCTTCAAACACGTCTCCCAGGATATCGAAGACTCTGCCGCCCAAGGCAGCCCTCTGGGCTTCCAGCTTGGTGAAGAGAGTTTGAAACACATCGCCTTCTCTGGTTTCATCGGCCACCATATTCCAAAGATGGCAGACCTCTGTTTGTCCGATGCGGTGAATGCGTCCAAAGCGCTGCTCGATCCGATTGGGATTCCAGGGAAGGTCATAGTTTACCATAAGATTGGCATTCTGCAGATTCACTCCCTCACCGGCAGCATCGGTGGCGAGGAGAATCCTGACCCGGGGATGGTTTCTGAACTGCTCCTGAGCCTTGCGCCTTTCTTCTCTCTTAATGCCACCATGAATTGTGATTATTGCTTCCTGACTGCCCAGCAAGCCGCTAAGACGCTCATGCAAGTAATTCAATGTGTCACGATGCTCCGTGAAGATTATCAGCTTGCGGAAGCTACCATTGGCGTTCTTGAAATGAGGATTGTTTTCAAATAAGTTTGAGAGCTCTTCCCATTTGCGGTCGAGACCAGAATCACGCAGTGACTTGGCCTGTTCGTTTAGTCGTTTGAGTGTTTTAGTCTCGGATTCCAATTCCTGAATGGTCTGAGCTGTGGTGGCACTATCTACCAACTCCTCTTCATTTTCTTCACGCTCTTCGGTGTCCCAGTCCTCATCATCAAAATCATCGGGGAGCTCGATGCTTTTCTCTTTCTGCTGCCTGATCAGTTCGCCCCTCTGGATGAGTTTTTCTTCCTCCAATCTGCGGGTTAGCTTGTCCAATCTTCTCTTCAGCGATTGGTAGATCGCTTCAGGGCTCGAGGCAAGGCGTCTTTGCAGGATAGTAAGAGCAAAGCCGACCGTATTCTTTTGCTTACCGGTCAGACGATCTGCCTTATTCATTTCTTCCCGAACATACTCAGTAACTGCAAGATATAGATCTGCTTCAAGATCAGAAAGCTTATAAGTTACGGAATATGCCTTTCGTTCTGGGAACAGGCGGGTTCCATCAAATTTGAGCAGGTCCTCTTTAACCATTCGGCGCAGGAGATCTGAGATATCGATTGAGTGGGCGCTATCGCGGTTTTTCCCATAAAAACGATCTGAATCCAACAGCGCTAAAAAGGTTTGAAAATCCTCATCCTTACCTTTGTGTGGTGTAGCTGTCATCAGGAGAAGATGCCGCGTAGTAGCACCTACTTCTTCAGCTAATCTATAACGCTTGGTTTTCTTGAGTTCATTGCCAAACCAGGATGCAGAGCATTTATGTGCCTCGTCGATAACAACCAGGTCCCAGTAGCTTTGTTTGATCTTCTCGATCAGGTCTTCATCACGTGATACCATGTCAATCCTGGCAATCATATAATCGTAGTCAACAAAGGGATTACCTCCGTGTGATTGCTCCTGCATGGCACGAGAAAAGATAAAAAAGTCGAGACCGAACTTCTCATACATTTCGTCCTGCCACTGTTCCACCAAAGAACCTGGGGCAATTACTAATATACGTCTGGCATCTGCCCGCATGATGAGTTCTCGCATGTATAGCCCGGCCATAATGGTCTTACCTGCTCCCGGATCGTCGGCCAGAATATAACGCAGAGGTTGCCTGGGCAGCAGTGATTCGTAAACTGCCGTAATCTGATGCGGGAGGGGCTCTACATTGGAAGTGTGGACCGCCATCATGGGATCGAATAGATATGCCAGGTTGATCCGGTTTGCTTCTACTGCGAGTTTGAACTCAGCGCCAGGAGCATCGAATGTCCAGGGTCTACCAGCCACTGCAATGGAAAGGTTTTCCTCATCAGAACGATATATCAAGCGCTCTCGAAGAGAACTATCGCTCTTCTTATAATAA
>JAKLEY010000174.1 GCA_022711455.1 Candidatus Cloacimonadota bacterium | reverse complement strand
GCAGGCCCAGACTGAGATCCAGGTTTTGCACTCCCATCTCGCTGATAATGCTGATGCCACTGTTTGAGCTTCCCAGCCAGTAGGTTTCCCAGGTCATCTCTTCCACCACCCGGATATCGTTTGAGACCAGCCCGTCGCCTGTGGTCCAGGTTTTGTTCAGAGAAGTCTCGCCACCATTAAAAACTATGTTCACAACTGCCCCGCCCCAGGTGGCAGCCACATTGGGGTAGGCAAGATCATAGACATGGCTGGTGTTGGTGATGGTTTCCCAGTTTCCGGCAGAAAGCGCCAAACTGAGACTCAGCACAAAGATCAGTGTCGAAAGACGTTTCATTTATTTTGCTCCTGACGCATAAAAAGATAGGCGCTCACAACCATCACGATCATGAGACCAAGCAAGACCGAAAAGAGCGTTCTCTTTCCGGAAAAGGAAAATCCGATTGCGATCAGCCCAAAAAGCAGAGTCACAATATATACTATAATCGCGATCGCCTTCTGGGAAAGGCCAAATCCCAGCATTATGTGATGGATGTGTGATTTATCCGCTTTCAGGATGTTCCCGAGCCTGATCCTGCGGAAAACAGCCAGCACCACATCGATCAATGGGATAGCCAGAACGGTGAGCGGAATGATCAGGGTCATGGAAGTGATACCCTTGAACTGAGCGTCTCCCGCTGTGGAGATAGCAGCCAGATTGAGGCCGATGAAAGTTGCTCCGGTATCTCCCATAAAGATCCTGGCAGGGGGGAAATTATACCTCAGGAAAGCCAGATTTCCCGCACAGAGCAGAGCGGAAAGGAGAATCACCGGATAGTTCCCTTCCATCAGACCCACCACCAAAAGAACTCCGGAGACTACAACCGTGATCCCGGAAGCCAGACCGTCCATGCCATCGATCAGATTGATGGCATTGATCACCGCAAAATACCAGATCAGGGTTGCAGGAAAGGAGATCCAGCCCAGCACCAGATCCCCGCCCATGGGATTTGTGAGGAACTGCACCCGGTAACCAAAAACCCACATCAGCAGCCCCAAAGCCAGATACCCCAGCACTTTCAGCAAGGGTCCCGCTTCAAATCTGTCGTCCCAGGCTCCCAGCAGCAAAGCTATCAAGCCTGTCAGAGCAAGACCGGAAAGCATCGGTCCATATTGTTGCCAGCGCAGCAGAGCGAAAACAAGCTGAGCCAAAATGATCACCAGGCCAAAAGACAATCCACCCGCTTCCGGAGTGCGCTGTGTATGTATCCTGCGAGCATCGGGATGAGCCACCAGCTTCCATTTTGTGGACAGCTTCATATTCAAGGGCAGAAGCAGGAGCGTAAACAGACCCGTCAACACGGCAGCGATGGCTATCTCCCAGCTCATAACTTCTCTCCCCGGTATAGTTTAAGGTAAGACTCCACCATGGTATGATAGTCACACTTTGCCTTCACCGCTTTCATGCCTTGCTGTCCTTTAAGCAGAGCTGGTGAGAAGTCTTCCGCGAGCTGCGACAACAGTTTTTCCAGCTCTTCCGGATGAGCAAGGGGAACTAGATAACCCGTGGATTCGTCAACCAGTTCCGCAATGGAAGGGATGTCCGAACCGATCACCGGGAGACCGCTGTGCATGGCTTCGATAATGCTGAAAGGTTGTGCCTCCCAACGGGAGTAGAGGATAAAGGCGTCGAATTTTTCCAGCCAGCTTGCTATCTCCGGATCAAATCCCGGAAGCAGGATGCGCCGGGTGAGGCCATAACTGCGAACAATCTGACGACAGAGGAAATACTGCTCTCCACCGCCCAGAATGATAAACTTTAGACGCTGGTTCTTCCGGCAGGCTTTGCAAGCGCTGATAGTGAGTTGCAGCGCGTTTTTCTGCTCTGAGAACCTCAGGGTGGAGCCGATGATGAGCGAATCCTCTGCTGCTTTGCCGCGCTTGAGACGGTCTGTTCCGATCTGCCGCAAACGTTGTTCCAACCCGGGCGGAATGGCGTTGTAGATCGTGGTCGCTTTCTCACTGGAGATCAAGCCCAGCTTCAGAGCCGCTTTGCGGTCGCTGTGATTCACGTAGACCGTCATGTCTCCCCAGCTGTTAGCCAGCTTTTCAAGGTGCACATAGAGCCAATAAACAATCGGGGCTTGCCCTTGCTGAAACGGGGTGCCATGACAGGTGTGCAGGATCAGCGGAACCTTTAGCAGCCTTGCAGCCAGACGCCCCAGCAAACCCGGTTTGGAGGAATTGGTGTGCACGATATCATATTTTCCACGCTTCAGGATCAGGAATATATGTAAAAAACCGATCAGGTCGAGGGGATTGACCGGGTGGCGTAATCCTTTGATGGCAATGTGGTTCCATCCCCGTTCACGACACGCTTCAACCAATGCGCCGGGAGCTGAGGAGGCTATGGTGATCTCAAACTCATTGGGATCGAGGCCATCCAGAAGATGCAGGCTGAAATTCTGCACTCCGGAGAGCAGGGGCAGCAGCTGCAGGTGCAGAATTCTTTTCATTTCTGAGCGAGGCGGATCACAGCGATGCCTCCGGCTTTGGCACCCTGAAACTTGATCATGCTTCCGTCGATTGTGGCTTTAACTCCGTCTATTTCTGCGATCCGGACATCTCCTGTCACATTCAGGCAGAGATTATCGATGTCATCAGTGAAGAAAACGGAGAATTCATATTCACTCATATCGATCACTACCCGGCTGCGTTTTTGCCACCAGGAAGCGAGTTCATTTGCCGTCGTGACCCAAGTCTTCCCGGTCTTGATCAAAGCCAGTATGAAGGTATAAAGCTTTGAACAGTAATAGATGTCGCTAAAAGCAGCGATGCGGAAATCGAGGGCAAAGAGTCCATGCGAGCGCAGAGAGGTCTGATAAAAACGTTTGATCTGAGCCTTGGCATCGTCCGGGGAGATCAGATTGTGTTTTCCGATGTGCAGAAAACGATCCCTGTATTGCACGGGAAGCTCAAAATGACTGCTTTTTCCCAGCTTGGTCCAAGATTGATACGGAATACCGACACCCCTGTAGAATCCGGGATTCTCCTGGGGTGAACTGCTCATCGAATAGCTGGGGTTGAGGCTGTTGTGCACTTCCCGGAGTTCATCATCCATCCGGAATCCGAATTGGCGCAGCCCCACGTTGTCTTGTTTTAGCTGATGCAACAGGACCTGTTTACGGGTCAACTGGTTGTCGCGGTTGCGTTTATCTTCTGTCATCAGGAATCCGATCTCGCAGCCTTCAGCGTGCAACTCGCGAATCTCTTCCTGAAGATCGGAATCATCCAGCGAGTAATCGATGTCGTCACAGCCATGAGTCGCAATGAAATAGGTGCTGTGCAAACCCGCATCCCTTTCCAGCCTGCGGAATTCATCGAAATTCCAGTTCAGTTCATAGTTCGTGAACATATACTTGAGCTTGCCCAGCAGTGTGTGCCAAAGCTGTTTCCAATTCAACCTGAGCAACATGAAGATATCGTCCGGGACGGATAGAACCAGCGAAGAGACATCCCATTTCTGAAGGTCATCGACGCTGTGGCTCAGCAGGACGGCTGCTTCCTGAGCCAAAGGCCAATTCATCTTCTGCACGGTATATTTGCCGCGCACCCGGCTGTGTTCTTTCAGCATGCTGTCCATCAGCCAAAGCATGTTGTCCACAAACGGAGTTTCCCGATACTTGAAAAAAGCACTGGCGGATTCGGGATAGCGTCCGGCTTCGTTGCGCTGTCTGTCCGCGAGCTCTTCCAATCCCGCAAGGTGGAAAAAGACGTTGCCGACCAGGTCAAAATTCAGCTTCCCGGCATTGATCTCATCATCGCTGTAATTGACCGCAGGATAGTCAAATTTGTTTGAGGAAAGCACGGGTGTGGGGGAAAGCAGCTTCACTTCCCGCAGTTTGCGTCTGATCTTATCCGCGTTCCAGGCTTTGGGGTCGTAAAGCTCTGCTTCGGTAGGGATATAAAAAGTGATATATTTGCGGCTGAGGTTGCGGATATCTTCCAGCTCGGGTTCCGCGAAGGCATAGATCACCAAAGTATCGTTGGGATGGAGCTTGGAAGTGTCGTCTATAAAACAATAACTGTAGCCCAGACTTTGAAATACAAAGCCGAAAGCGTAGCGGATCTCTTTCTGTAAGTGCTCGAGTTTGTTATCTATCAGTATCGAAATCATCGTTCCTGCTGTGAATCTTTATTTGCATTCCCTTGGATATTTTTTGCGCTGCGATGTCAAGCTAAAAAATGGCCGGGGACTGATAAGTGAAGAGTGACTGGACAGGTCACCTGTAGTCATAGCGCTATCTGATCACTTGCTAACCGCTATCATACCGCTTTCAAACCGCTTCGTGAACTGATAAGCCAGGGATATGACAGCGAAATGTCAAGGATATAACAGCTTGGCATTCCCCCATTTTTTAAACCAGCTTGATTTTCATTTGCAAGGGCTCG
>JAKLEY010000173.1 GCA_022711455.1 Candidatus Cloacimonadota bacterium | reverse complement strand
ACTCAAACGCTAACTACAAACACATCTACACCGATGACAACGTTAAAACATCCAATCAGATCATCTATCGTACCATGGGGATGATGTTTGATAAATATCTCGATGATATTCAGGGGCAAAACCGCAATTCCAAGATCTTCAAGCATTTTCTGGATCATAAAGCGGTCCAGTATCTTGAGAGTTTCAGCCCCGCGGAGCAGGTGAGGGATTTTATCGCAACCATGACCGACCGCTATTACAACGAAGAGATCAAAGACCATTTCCTGCCCTGGAAATGGTGACACAGTATAGGAGTAAAAGATGAATAGATATGTGTTTCTGATTTTCCTGACCGGCTTCCTGGGTTTGAGTGTGCTTTCGGCGCAGCCCTCAGTTTACGATGATTATTATTCCCAGCTCTATGCCGAACAACGCGCTTATTTCAGCAGTTACATGAATTCAGCCCGTCTCATGCCCATCACTTTCCACACCTATCTCTCCACCGATCCGGAAGTCTCTGCTTTGAACGGAGTCTCTTTGGCCCTGTGGAGGACATCCGTTACCGGCTTTGCCGGGCAGGGAGTTCCCAAACCCTCTGTGCTCTATGGATTTGGAGTTCTGGACAATATCATTGCCCTGCAAGGCAATCTCTCAGGAAAGGACGCCATGGGCTACAGCGTGGATTACCTGGCTCTGAATGGAGGCTATGTGCTTCCTTTGCTGGATTACAAGGCGTATGTCAGCCTCGGAGGCAGAACCGCGCTTTCATATCAGCCGATCGTGCACCCGGAATTCAGCGCGCTCAACACGGATTACAGCTTTGTGCACGCGTTCAAGGAGACGGAAAGCGGCCAACGCAGCATTGAGCAGAGCCCGTTTTTGGGATACAGCGGGGATGTCTTTGCCAAAGCAGGCTATCATGTTTCAAAGAATTGGTACGTCAGTGGAGCTTTGGGACTCCGCCTCACCACTGATATCAAGGGAAAATGGTATCTAAAGACTGATGTGGAGGCCTGGAAAGACGGAACCCAATTCTTCGAGCCGGATGAATGGATCCTTGATGACCTGCCCAAGAAGAATACCTTCCTGGGTGGATCGACCATCTATCTGAATCTGTCCCTGAGCCCCTATTATTGACGTAGAGCAGCATACCAATGCTGCTGATTATGTGATCAGTAACGCCTGACAAGTGACGAGAGTCGCGGCTCTCGTCACTTGTTACTCGTCACGTATAATTATCCTGATCAATTCCGCTGCTGCTCTCAGTCCCATAATCGCCGGCATGTAGCTGATCGAGCCGATAGGTTGCCTGGATGTGGACGGTGCAGCTTCCCTGATTGCGGCGAGGGGCTCTTCTGTGCTGAACACTGCTTTTATTCCGCTGCTGATTCCTCTATCTCGCAAAGCTTTGCGTGTTCTTCTGGCAAGGGGACAGCCATGAGTCTTCGAGATATCACCGGTCTGGATCCTAAAGGGATCCAGACGCCTGCCTGCTCCAAACACAGTAACAGCTTGAATATGATTGAGAAAAGCAAATTCCAGGAGGTCGGTCTTAGCTTCCAAACAGTCTATGGCATCAAGCAAATACCCACAGCCTGAAAGAACCTCGGCACAATTTTCTTTGTTGATAAAGACATTGCATACGTTCACTTGAGCATCGGGATTGATCTCCCTGATCCGTCTCTGGAAGAGCTCGGTTTTAGCAAGACCAACGCTTTGGTGATCGGCTATCAGCTGGCGATTGATGTTGCTGAGTTGAACAACGTCAAAATCAACTATAGTGAGCCGGCCAACCCCTGCTCTGACAAGGGCTTCCAAGGCATAACCGCCCACACCTCCCAAGCCCACGACAGCCACGCTGGCTGAATACAGCTTTGCCAATCCCTCTGCCCCGAGCAAGAGCTCTGTCCGGATATCCTGTTCGCGGCTCATAACAAGGCTCCGAAGAGCTCATGAGCGGATTCTTCCTGTATATCCAAGAGCTCGCTCTCGCTGAAATTGCTGCACTGCAGGGTTTTGTCAAAGACGGCAAGCAGCCTGAGCAGTGGATTAGCTTCGTTTTCTTTCACATAGTATTGGGTGATGTCCGTCTCAAACATAAATCTGCGGCTGCGTAAAATTGCGTAGAGCAGATCTCTTTTATCATCTTTCAGGATTCTGGAGCTGATCGTGAACCAGCTGTTCAAGTTTGAGAGTAATTGAAACCCCTCGATCGATCCGGCATAGCCGTGAACCTGATACCTGAGGGGATAACGTTTCAGGATCTCATAACTTTGTGACTGGTGTCCGATAATATGCAACACAGCAGGTCTTTGAAATTCTGCAGCCAACATTAGCTGGGTTTCGAGATTAAGTAATTGTGAGCTCAGGTCGGGATTAGCCCGGTCAAGTCCGATCTCCCCTACCGCAATCAGCTGACCAGTTTTCAGAGCTGCTTCGATCTGCCCCAATTCCAGGTCACATTCAGGAAAGTTGGGATGAATCCCCGCCAGCCATTGAACACCCGGAATCGGGTTACGCTGCTGCCAGTCCAGTTCTCTTTGAGTTAGCGCGCATGATATAAATTTATTTATCCCCATATCTTTAGCTTCATCGATCAAAAGCTTTACATTATGTGTCTCTGCCAGGTTTGCCAAATGGCAGTGAGCGTCGATTAGACTCATGGTCTCAGCTCCGGCAACAGCTTGATGATTTCGGAGGCAGCACGTTCTCCTGCTCTGCCGTCCAGTTCATCGAACATCAATTGATTAGCCTCTGCCCGGGCCTTGCGCAGGAGCTCCGGTTCGTGCAGCAGACGCTCGATTGCGGGCTCCAGTTCATCCCAGTTCGAGATCCTCAGGCTGATGTCACGCAGGATTTTATCGATCTTTTCCAGAGATCGTCTGGCAGTTCCGGTCTGCCAGGTGATGATCGGTTTATCCAGCGCGCAGGCTTCTGCCAGGAGCGAACTGGTGTCTCCGATCACAAGATCAGCCAGATAAATGAAAGGAATGTGGTTAGTTTCGATCAGATAAGCGCCTCTCTGTTTAACCTTTGCCCTATATTCCTCACCGATCCAGGGATGCAGGGTCACCAACACATTAAACTTGTCTGTCAGCAGATTCAGACGATCATACCAGTAGAGCAAAGCGCTCATCCCGGATCCAAGCCAGGTGGCACTAAAGAGCAGAGTTGGTCGGTCTGCTTTCATTCCGGCAAACCCTCGCAGCTGCTTCAGATATTCAGAGCCGTAGTCATGGTTCAAAGCGGGGTCAAGCTTGGGGTATCCCACTGCCACAGCGCAACTTATCCCGGTTTTCACACCCTCTGCCACATCGTCTTTACTTGTCATCAGATAGCGGTCGAACTGGTTGTAATTCTCTGCCCGGGTCATCTTTTTAAAGTGATAGGGACCATGCCGCATTCCTATTTTAATGATGTCGTCAGAGGGGAATTTATAGCAGGAATGTCTGGCCATGATGACTGCTTTGGGAAAGCACAACATGCCCTTGGTCTTAATATTCAAATTCTTTAAGTGCTTCCGTACATGTGCTTTATTTGTGACTACCGTGATCGGTTTCAGATGCTTCTGCACCGGCTCAAAGGCATCCCAGTCCTGCAATTCGCGGCAATAGAACACCGTCTCCCGGGGGGCGCGTAATAGTTTGAGCAGCCCGTAGATCAGACTATAAGGGTATTTTCTGAGGTAGTAACTGAAGACCATGATCAGTTCTCCGGACAGTGTGAAAAGACCCTCTCCAACAGGAAAAGACTGAGCCCTCTGGCCAGATCTGTCTCATAATCGCTATTTTGCTTGTGAAAAACCCACCCGTCACCTTCCAGCCGGAAATAGCCAGGACCCAGTTTGATCGGACTGATCCCGAAATGAGAGGCCTGGAATTCGAAGAGATGGATCCTGCCCTCAGAAACTCCAAGATCCATGGCCAACACTGGTAAACCCACTTTCAAAAAGAAGTCCCTGGCAAAGTTCAGGATCGGTTCATTGGGCATTTCAGAATAGGTGAACAGCTTGGTACCGCTGGCGCGCCAGTCTCCTTTGCGGGTCATTCTGCGGCTCACGTAAAACTTATCCCAGACTACTATCACCCTGTAGTCACAGTCCAAGCCGGGGATAAATTTCTGCAAGACAAAGCGAAGGCTGGGGCTGATGTGACGTTCGTATTGGATTCTGTCCGTCTCTGGATGATAGTTTTCCCAGCCGGAGATAGTTCTCTTTGTTCGCAAGTGCTTACGACGGATGAGGTCTATTCTGTTAAACAAACTCAAACCGCCCTGCATGCGCCGCACCCTTCCGCGCAATTCTGCTTCGCTTCTCACCAGATGCACTCCGTTGGCATTGGATCCGTCCACTGTTTTC
Organism: Candidatus Cloacimonadota bacterium; assembly: GCA_022711455.1. Classification (GTDB taxonomy): domain Bacteria; phylum Cloacimonadota; class Cloacimonadia; order Cloacimonadales; family Cloacimonadaceae; genus PHBP01. The sequence goes on along the minus strand of JAKLEY010000173.1, from coordinate 104 downwards.
AGCACCATGGGATACTTCAGGTCGTATTGAGAAAGGGCTTCAAGCGAACTGAGGTAGATCCCCCGGGGATCCGTGAATCCCAAACGCTGTTTATACAGCTCCTG
>JAKLEY010000172.1 GCA_022711455.1 Candidatus Cloacimonadota bacterium | reverse complement strand
ATTTTAACACGGAAAAGCGCGGAAAAAGACGGAAAAAGAATAGATCAGGGATGAAGAGGATGAATGGGATCAGGAGGATTAACAGATTAGCAAATTAGTGGTGAGCTCCCCCTAATCTGCTAATCTGTTAATTTGCTAATCTGTTTCGTGTGGATTCGTGGAAATTCGTGTTATCAAAGATAATCCTATTTTTAATCCTGTAATCCTGAAATCCTTGGGGGAAAAAACTCTGGGATATATTCTGCGACAGGATGTCGCAGCCACTTTATACCATGCTCTGGGATTGATTCTGCGACAGGATGTCGCAGCCACTATACCTTAACTCTTAATTCAGAGAGGTAGCGTTCCAGGATGGCGATTGCCTCTTCAAACTGTCCGAGATAGTCCAGTCCGGCGTGTTTATCCAGCTCGATGATGAGTTTGAGGCCTTTGGTGAGGTCGAAGCGGAAGGGGTGAGCAAGGCTTTCAGTGAGGGATAGCAGCAGCTTTTTGGGCGGGATCTCCGTTTCTTTGAATTCGATGATAATGCGTTCGTTGCGGACCTGGCAGCTGTGGAGTTTGGCGCTTTGGGTGAGCAGCTTGAGTTTGAACCAGGAGAGCAGCCAGCGGGCTTTATCGGGGACGGGTCCGAAGCGGTCGCGCAATTCAGTTTCCAGATCGGAGAGGGCATCCGGGCTTTCCAATTCACTGATCCTGCGATAGACACGCAGCCGTTCCTCGTCATCATCGATATACTGCGCGGGGAGATAGAGATCGACCTCGGTCTTGAGCACTTGTTTGGGGGTGATGGGTTCGAGGCTGATCGGCTCTGTGGATCCGCTTTCCGCGTGTTCGATGGCGCTGCCCAGCAGTTTGTTGTAATAGTTAAATCCGATGGATTGGATGACCCCGCTTTGCTTGATCCCGAGGATGGTTCCGGCTCCGCGCAGTTCCAGATCTCGCAAAGCCACCTGGAATCCGGCACCCAGATAGTCATATTGAGTGAGGGCTTCGAGGCGGTGTTTGGCGTCTGAAGTAGTGCTTTTGGGGATCAGCAGATAGGCGTAGGCACGGCGGTTGCTGCGACCGACTCTCCCCCGCATCTGATAGAGCTGCGCGAGGCCAAAGGTGTCCGCGCGGTCTATCAGAATGGTATTCGCGTTGGGGATATCGATCCCGTTTTCCACGATCGTGGTGCTGATCAGAACCTGGTATTCGCGGTTCAGAAAGGCGTCCATCACATTCTCCAGATGATGTTCCGGCATCTGGGCATGCCCCACTCCGAAGCTGACGTTGGGCATGGCAGAGCGCAGTTCTTCGGCAACCGTCTCAATGGTTTGCACCCGGTTGTGAATGAAAAAAACCTGACCTCCGCGATCGACCTCTCTGCGGATGGCGTCTTTGATCACTTCCAGATCCCGGGGGGTGATGATGGTGCGGATGGGCAGGCGTTCCTTGGGCGAGGTCTGCATCAGCGAGATCTCTTTGAGCTTGGCCAGAGCGAGGTTCAGGGTGCGCGGGATGGGCGTCGCGGACATATAGAGGGTGTCGACATTGCTCTGCAGCCGGCGCAGTTTCTCTTTGTGACGCACTCCAAAGCGGTGTTCCTCATCGATGATCAGCAATCCCAAACGCCGGAAGCGGACGTCCGCGGAGAGTAAACGGTGGGTTCCGATGGCGATGTCTATCTCACCCATGGTGATGCCCACCAAGTCTCTATTCACTTGCTGCGAGGTGCGAAAGCGGCTGAACATGGCAATGCGCACGGGATATTGCGCGGTGCGTTCACGGAAGACCCGGTAGTGCTGTTCCGCCAACAGGGTGGTGGGCACGAGGACAGCGACCTGATAGCCGGACATCACAGCCTTGAAAGCAGCCCGGATCGCAACTTCCGTCTTGCCAAAGCCAACGTCTCCGCAGAGCAGACGCTCCATGGGGACGGGTAATTCCATATCCGTTTTGATTTCGGCAGTCGCGCGGGCCTGATCGGCTGTATCCTCATAGATAAAGGACTCCTCCAGTTCGGTCTGCCAGAGACTGTCCGCCTTGTGCGGAATTCCGGCACGCTGGGAACGCTCGGCATATAGCTTGACGATGTCCGCGGCTATGAGCTCGATCTGCTCCTGCGCTTTCTGACGGGTGTGGGACCATTTGGCTGATCCCAGCTTGCTGAGGGTGGGGTTGGCTCCCTCTTCCGCCACATATTTGGAGAGCAGCTGAAGCTGGAAAGTGGGAACGTAGACGCGGTCGTCCCCCAAATACCGGAGCACGAGGCATTCGACGTCCTGCCCATCGAGTTTGATGATCTGTAAGCCCTCAAAGACCCCGATCCCATGGTCGATATGGACCACATAGTCCCCGGGTTTGAGGTTTTCATAATCCACGATCTCTTCCCCGGGTGAATAGCGGGGAGTGTAACGCTTACGTTTGTAACGGTTGAAGATCTCATGATCCGTAAAGAGCTCCAGCCCGGCGTCTTCGAGCTTGAAACCTTCGTGGAGAACTCCGATGTGTTGCTCCGGATCCAGCGCAAAATCCGCCAGCAGCTCGCGCATGCGTTTGCTTTGGGAGGGGTTGTCAAAGAGCAAAATGCTGTTGCGTCCCGCCTCGCTTTCAGATCTCAGATGCTCGCTGAGCAGCCCCAGATCGGCATTGATGGCTGCCGCGGAGGAGATCGGTGCTTTGACGGGAGTGGTGGTCAGCGGCAGAATGAATTCACTTTGGGAGACGAAAAGATTGGGGCAGCTGCCAAAGAGCCGGTGAATATATTCTTCATCCACCAGGATGCTTTCCGGTTTGGCAAGTTTGGCAGAGCTGTGGTTCTTCATTTCCTTTTTATAGCCGGTGAGGCATTGCTCCAGCAGCTGTTCATGTTCCTCAGCGACATAGGGATAGTTGTTCCAGATCAGGATACGGTTATCTGGCGGGAAGTAATCCGGAAAGGTTTCCAGAGCCGGGATCAGCAAGCTGAGATAGTTCTCGATGCCTTCAAAATAGCCCTTTTCCCTCACCCTGCTAATGATCGGAGAGGAGCTTAGCACTTCATCCAAGGCCAGTTCCCGGGCAGGAATGAGAGTCACGGTTCCCAGTTCCCCGGGCTCCGAACGCTGGCTGGCAGCGGAAAACAGACGGATGGAGACGATCTCGTCTCCATAAAACTCCAGGCGCACAGGCTTATGCAGCGGAGGTGAAAAAACGTCCACGATCCCTCCCCGGCGAGCCACCTGGAAGACTTTGGATACCTGATATTCCACCTCATAGCCCATGTTCGCCAGGTCGGCGATCAATTGATCGGGCTCATATTCCATGCCTTGCTTCAGGATCCTGATGTGGCGCGCGATGCTGTCCCGGGGGGGCAAGAGGCGCGTCATGGCACGGATGGAGAGGCTGTAGACCCCGCTTTCCCGGCTGATGGCTTTGAGGATGCTTTCCATGCGGGTGGCACGGATCGAATAGTGCGGAGAGCGCTCTTCATAGGGCAGGATCTCGTAATCCGGCAGATAAAAAGCATGCTCACGCCCGATCAGCACGCAGAGATCATCCCAGATATCCTCGGCGATGATGTCATCCTGAGAGATGATCACGACGTTTTTGCCGCTGTTTTTGAAGCACCAGGCTGCCAGCAGGGCTCTGGCAGAGAGGTTGAGGTGATGATATTGAAATCTTTCTGTGCCATCCAGCCGCGCGCGCAGGCTGTTGAAGAAGGGGGAAAGCCGCAGGTAGGGCTCGAGTTTGTCGAAAAGCATTTAATCTCCGGGGCTGAGGAAGGAACAAGTCGAGAGGGGCGCTACGGCGAGCGCCCGTACAGAGTTTATAAGCATCTATTCTCCGCTGCTCAGGAAAGAACCTTTGATCCGGGTGAGCTTGCCCTGTTCAAAGGAGACGGTGAGAGTGGCGTCATTTCCTGTTCCATCCACATTCACGATCCTGCCTTTGCCATATTGGGAGTGGTGCACAGTTTGGCCGATCTGCCAGACTTTCTGGCTTTCGCGCAGGCTGTGTTTGAGCTTGGGAATCTGTCTGGGAGCGGTGCCGATCCCGGCATCATCGGCAAAGGAAGCCAGCAGGGAAGGGTCGATCTCGCTGATGAACTGGCTGGGCTTGGTGTAATAAAAACTGTCATATAGCCTTCTGAACTTCGCGAAGCTGAGGAAGAGCAAGCGTTTGGCACGGGTGACGCCCACATAGAACAAACGGCGTTCCTCCTCGATCTCAGAGCGGGTTTGCGTGCTCATACGGTGGGGCAGCAGTTCTTCTTCGATCCCGGCAATGAAGACCGCTTCAAATTCCAGTCCCTTGCAATTGTGCAGAGTCATTAATTTGACGGTCTCGGCAGTGCCATCCACCTGATCCATACTGGTCTGCAGGGCAACAAAGGGCAGGTAATCCGCCAGCAGCGGCTTCCTCTCCTGCTCCTGCTCAAAGCGTTCGCTGAATTCAGCCACAGAGCCCACGAATTCCACGAGGTTCTCCG
>JAKLEY010000171.1 GCA_022711455.1 Candidatus Cloacimonadota bacterium | reverse complement strand
CGTCGATGCCAAGATGAAAGAGATCTATCTTGGTTCATATGATGCTCAGCTAAATCCGCTGATCTCTCCCTGCCTCATAAAGGCTGAAGCGGTATCAGAGCTTGCTTTGGAGCATCCTGTTCTGCTGGGCTCTGCCGCGCCGCAGCTTAAAGCTGTGCTCTCTGAAGCCGCGATCAGTTTCCGCAGCCTCGATTATCCGCATGTTATCCCCACAGCAGCCAATCTCTTTACTCTCCATCGGTTGTTTCCTGGTGACCGAGCCTATGATTTTAATCAAATCGCAGCCCTGGAACCTTTTTATCTCAGGGAATCCTCCGCACAGATCAAAAAACACTTTACAAGATAAGCCCGCTTGCAAATATCGTTTTTAGCGGAGTGTTTTGGCGGTATCGCTTTAAATACTATCTTGTTAATTATTGGCACAGAATGTGATACTCACCTCCGGTCTGAATTTCAAGTTTAAATAATATATAAAAGGTGAGTAAAATGGAGAAGCAATGGGTGATACCCCCCAAGCTTTGCGAAGAGGATCGTAAACTAATCCGAAGTCTCAGTGACGCCATGAAATGCCCCCCTTTGATCGCAGAACTGTTGTACCGCAAAGGCTTAACCAACACCGACCAGATTGAGGATTTTTTTCAACCACGCATGGCTCAGCTGCACGATCCCTTTTTATTTGAAGCGATGGAAAGGGCAGTGCAGAGGATAATCGAAGCCATCGATTCGAATGAGCGGATCACGATCTATGGCGATTACGACGTCGACGGAACCACGGCTACGGCTCTGCTTTACCTCGGATTGAAGCGGATCGGAGCCAATATCGATTTTTACATACCCCACCGCATGATCGATGGCTATGGCCTCTCTCTGAACAGCCTGGATCATCTCAAGGAAAGCGGCTCCTCCCTGATCATCAGCGTTGATTGCGGAGTGAATGCCCTTGAAGAGATCGAAGCCATCAATGCCAATGGCATGGAGATCATAATCACGGATCACCACAATCCCAAGGAAGATCTGCCCCCGGCTTTTGCGATCATCAATCCCAAGCTGCCCGGGTGCAACTATCCTTATCCGGATCTGGCGGGAGTGGGTGTGGCATATAAGCTCCTGAGCGCCATCTATCAGAAGCTGGGTATTGCCACCGACGAAAATCTGATGAAATACATGGATCTGGTAGCAGTCGGCACGATCGCGGACATTGTCCCGCTCACAGCAGAAAACCGGATCTTTGCCTTCATCGGTCTGCGGCATTTGATCGATAAACGCAATCTGGGGTTAAACGCCTTGATCCAGATCTCCGGAATGAACCAGAAATCACTTGATGCCACTGATATCGTCTTTGGAATTGCTCCGAGGATCAATGCTGCCGGGCGCATGGGCAGTGCTGCTCTTGCGGTCGAGCTCCTAATATCCACCGAAGAAGAGAAAAGCCAGGAATTGGCGGAAATCATTGAGCGCCAGAACTCTCTGCGCCAGCAGGAAGATCAGAAGACCTTTCAGGAAGCCTGCGAGATCATCGAAAAGAAATATAAAAACCTTGCGCAAACCTCCTGCATGGTCATCTCTTCGGATGACTGGCATCAGGGTGTGATCGGGATCGTGGCTTCCAAACTGGTGGAAAAGTATTACCGGCCGGTGATCATGATCTCCTTCAAAGACGGGTTTGGCAGCGGTTCCGGACGCAGCGTGGCAGATTTTGATCTCTTTGCCGCGCTAAAAAACCTCTCCTCCAATCTACATAGTTACGGCGGGCATAAATATGCGGTCGGACTCACAATTTATCAGGAATATCTGGATCGTTTCGAAAACGAGATCACGCGCTATGTCTCCGAAAACCTCAGGCTGGAACAGATCAAACCGCCCCTGGTTGTAGATTATGAGATTGAGCTCTATAACATAAACGAATTCCTGCTCAACTGGATGGAACGCTTTGCCCCCTTTGGTCCCGAAAACCACCGTCCTGTCTTTGTCACCAGGAATGCGTTGGTGGCAAATTATCCTTACAATGTGGGTCGCAATCATCTCAAGATCAAGGTGGCTAAGGACGGAGTGCAACTGGATCTGATCGGTTACAATCTGGGGGACTACCTCGCCCTTCTGAAAAAGAACAGTGTGGTGGATATTGCCTACACGCTGGAATATAACCGCTTTGCGAATAAAACCACCATTCAGGGAAAGCTGCGTGATATCCACATCTCTGCGTTGTAGACTCACAATCTGCTTGCCCCTGCTAAGCCTGATCATATATGGCTGTGCCGGTTTGCAGAGCTCAGGGCGCAGACCTCTGGAAAGGATCAGCCTGAAGCAAGAATACAGATCAGACATCCCGGTTGCAAAAGCTGTGTTCAACCCCTATGCGGCAAGCATCTACATCCTGAATCAGCAGACCCGCCAGGTCAATATCATCCGGGATGCCAGATTGACAAACACCATTGGCGGAATGGGTTTTGACCGGGCAAATGTTCTGCGCCTGACAGATATATCTCTGGGGGCAGATGGCTCCCTTTTGGTGCTGGATAGCGCTGCTCGAAGCGTCAAAAGCTTCTCCCCGGAAGGCGCCTACCTCAGTGAAATTGCTCTGGACTGGATCGCTCAGCCTGAATTGCTCTGCCAGAATCCTGACCAAACCCTTTATATTTATGACTCCTCCGGGTCTGAAATCATCTGCCTGAGCGCGCTTGATAACCAGGAACTTTTCAGGTTCGGGAAATTCCAGCTCCAATTGATCACCGCCCTCTCCTGCTCCCGGGATCATGTGATCGCGTATTCTTCCGTGACAGGGAAATCGACCGTATACAGCAGTTTGGGTCAGCTCATCCGAGTGCTTGATGGCTATTGGATCAGCGATAATTATCGCAATGTCCTGAAACTTACTTCCAATTCCGGAGCTCAGTTCAGTGTGATCTCCGGAAGCCCTGAAACACCTGAAGATTGGTCGCCCTCAACCGGAAGACTCCCAGTCTCCATGGATGTTATGGGCAAGTATCTCTGTGTGGCTGAGCAGGATAGAATTCAAATCTACGATCTGATCTACCAGGTGGCACCATGAAATTGATCAGGATCTATTTCCCAGTCTTACTCGCTGCTTTGATGCTCAGTGTATCCAGAATTCCTTTGCATTTGGGCTTTCTGGCCTTTTTCGCCTTTGTCCCGCTGTTGTGGTTCTTTGAGCGCAGAATCTATTCAGCCCGGGAGCTGCTGCTGGCTGCCTCCGTCTTTACCGCTGTGTTCATCCTCATCGTCCTCTCCTGGATCAGTGAGGTGACACCCGGTGGCTTATTCGGGATATTTATCATTTACAGTCTGGTTTATTGGTTAGTATTTTATGCCATGCAGCGGATCAGCAGGGTTTTTCCAGCCTGGCGTTACGTGGCCTTTGCCTCGCTGTTGATAACGTTTGAATATCTCCAGAACTTTGGTGAGACCCGCTTTCCCTGGTGGAACATCTCCTATAGCCTTGCGGATTACAATCTCCTGCTCCAGGCTCTCGATCTGCTGGGGCTTGCCGGACTCTCCCTTCTTGTCCTGATCTCCAATATCCTGATCTTTAAATTGGTGACAGCATCCGGACAGCTTAAGCAGAAAAAGAGGATCGGACTTGCTCTGCTGGTGCTGTTCGGCCTCTGGTTCGGTTATGGATTATATACCTTGAGGACCCTTCCCCTGCAGAAGCATGATGCACGTGTCTTTGTGATGCAGCCTTCGATCCGCCAGGAGATCAAATGGGACGAAAAGGCATACGCCGGGATCCTTGCCACCTATCAAAAGCTTAGTTCCAAAGCTGCTGCTGACGGCGCCAAACTCCTGATCTATCCCGAAGCTGCAATGCCGGTCTATCTGCTCAGAGAACCCGGGGAGATAGGCCCTTTGCGTAAGATGATGACGGAAAACGATCTGGAGATCTTCACCGGCTTTCCTGATTACCGGCAAGCACCTGAAACCTACCACTATCCCTACTATTACTATAATGCGGCAGCACTCTTCAAACCCGAAATGCAACCTGTTGAGCCATATTACAAGAACATTCTGGTCCCGGTCGGCGAACGCATGCTGTGGCTGAAGACCTTTCCCATCCTCTGGAAACTGGAATTTGGCCAGGCAAACTGGGAGTTTGGCACAGATCTAAAATGGTATAGGAGTGGCAGTTTTGAATTCTCGCCCAATATCTGCTACGAGATAGCTTTCCCGGAGCTCTTCCATCGTATGGCCATCCCCCGCAAAGAGGCTGAGTTCCACAAGACAGATTATTTGGTGAATATCACCAACGATGCCTGGTTTGGCACTTCCTACGGACCCTGGCTGCACGGAGTCATGACCCGCTTCCGGGCGATTGAAAACCGCGTCCAGATCTACCGCAGCGCTCAGACCGGGTTATCCATGATCGTGGATCCGCTGGGAAGAACCCTTGCCTCCACAAAGCTCTTTGAACAGACCAACATCACCGCTCCGCTCTTTACAACGAAGCGAATCCCGCTCTTGCGGCATATATACAAATATC
>JAKLEY010000170.1 GCA_022711455.1 Candidatus Cloacimonadota bacterium | reverse complement strand
TACAGCGGTGAAGAAGCTGTGAGTCTGGTGCGCAGCCTCCTGGGCCGCCCGCTAACGATCGAGATTCAGGATTGAGGGGGGAACCGATGAAAAAGTATATGATCGCAGCCCTGCTCTTGTGTGCTATCCTCACTCTGCTGGCAGACAGCGGAGTTGCCTATCTCTCTGCCAATAAAGGCAAAGTGGAGCTCACTCGTAACTCTCAGGCTCTTAAGTTTAAAACCGGACAAATCCTGAACAGCGAGGACGTCCTCAAAACCGGAGGACAGTCCTTTGCCGCCTACAAATTTGTCGATGCTTCCTCCACTGTGAAGGTCTTTGCAAATTCAGTGGTGAAGATAAAGGCTTACAAAGAGGGTAAAAACCTCAGTAAAACAGTAGCCGTAAGCAAAGGAAACGTGTATTCCAGCGTGAAGAAAAACACGGGTGCCTACAGGGTTGATACCCCCGGCACCGTCGCTTCCGTGAAAGGAACCGGATTCCTGACCGGAGTTTCAGCCTCTGAAGGCACCAAATATATAGTTGTGGACGGCACGATCGAGATCGAGATCAAAGCCACCGGAGAACGGAAGTCGCTTGGAGCTGGAAAATCCGCCACTATCGATAATGACGGTAATTATGAGGAATACGATACCACCCCCGGGGAAGTCGGAGAGATCGAAGAGCTTGAAGACGAGGCCGGAGAACCCTTTGAACAAAGTAAGATCAGGATCCCGATCCAAAACGCGGCGGGACAAACGAAATACATCGAGATAAGCTACTAAACAGTCTATTTGCCGGGGGTGGGATCCCACTCCCGGCCTGATTTAGATGAGGTGATTATGAAACAGACACTAATTATATTGTTGCTACTGTGCTTTGGCACATTTCTGGCCGGGGTCAGTATTGAGCATTTTTCCCCAAAATCCTATGCCTTCGGCTCCGACGTGGAACTTCGTCTGCGGATCGAAGACGGATTTGAGCAGATCAAAGGGGCGACTCTGGTTTACCGTCCGCTGGGGAAATCAACCTGGCAAAAGCTGACCCTCAAATCTGAGCCCACCGATCAACTCTGGATGGTGGGAGAGCTCAAAGCCGCTGATCTGAAAGACTTTGAGATCGAATACTATTTCGAGATCCAGCTGAAGGACGGCACTGTCACCAACCTTCCTGCCACCAATGCTCCCGAACCCCGTTACAAACTAAGCCCGGGTCTGGTGCAGGGAGAGAAAACCAATGCCTTTGTGCTGCTCTCGGATGAGCAGGATGCAGATCAAGGCGGGGCCTACATCCTGGCAGTGTCATTCTTTGACATAGCGGATGAGATCGACCTGAAGAGCATCAGAGTCTGGGCTGGCGGAAAGGACGTCACAAGTGCCGCCACCATCACTGAGAACGCCATTCTCTACAGAGACAACAGCCCCACAGCCGGAGATATCCGCAGCATGGTGAGCGCCAAAGTGAACGGCAAGGACGTGCATTCTGAGCTCTGGACGACGCGCGTGAAGGGAGGGGGCGGTTTCCGCTTTTTACCTTCCAATCTGCGGGGAAGCCTGAACTTTGTCTCAAACGTGTATGACTACAATTCAGACAGCGGCGTGGCCCTGAACGAAACCATCGATGACGCTACCGGAAGACTGGACATGTACGGCAATTACGGGATGCTGAATTTGCAGACCAATTTGCTGGTGTCCAGCCTGGAAGATAAGAACAAACAACCTGTGAACCGCTATACGATCGGTCTTGAACTCCCCTTGCTGGATGTCTATCTGGGAGATTACAGCCCCAATATCAGCCAATTCACCATGGGCTATAAAAACGTGCGGGGGCTCTATTCCAGATTCCACACAAAGTTCCTCAGCCTGGTCTGGAGCCACGGTGAAATGGTGCGTAAGACCTACAGCGCTCTTGTGGATAATCTCGGTAACCCTCTGGGTTATGGCAGCGGCACCTATAAGCAGGAAGCGATCGGAGCCAGATTCCAGATGGGTGGAGACAGCGGATTCCAGATGGGGATCAGTGGCAGCCGTAACCGCGATCTGATCAGCTCCCGCGATCCGTTCAGCTTTGCCTACACCAACGCCAACGGAGACACGCTGTACACGGTCAATCCTCAGGACAATGCGGTTCTGGCTCTGGATATGCGCTTCAACATGCCAGATCAGAACATCATCCTGGGTGGAGAAATCGCGGGATCCATGCACAACAAAAACACTCTGCCGGGTCCTATGTCGGACGCCACTTTCACGGATTTTGTGGGAAATGACTTCCCGATCGAGATAGCTCCTTCCGATCTGGCTGATTTCTTCATCATCAACGAGAATGTGGAGCCTCTGATGCCGGGACGCCAGAATGTGGCATGGACCGGTTATCTGAGAGCATTGCTGCTGGGGAATTATCTGGATCTGCGCTACACTGAGACCGGCCCTGCTTTCCGCAGCTCCAGCTCCTACTATCTGGCAAACGATACCAAACAGATCCAGCTCAATGATCAGATCAACATTCTGAACACGCTCTACCTGAGCGGGGGCGTGAATCTGAGTGAAGACAACCTGTCCGGAACCAAGGAACAGACCAATACCACGCTGTCCTGGAACGCTCAGGCCACGCTCCGCATCGCGCGTCTGCCCTATCTGAAAGCGGGTTTCTTCAACAACGATTATTCCAACGAAGCCAATCCCGAGATCATCCCCACCAATCCCTTTGTGCCCTACACCCGCAATGCCAAAACCATCAGTGTGGGAATAGGATACAATCTGGCCATGATCCCGGTTGCGCCCACTGCCCTGGATCTGACCTACCGCGCGGGATCGGACGACAGCTTCCTCAACGAACCCGGAATTCAGCAGTATAAAAACCTGAACAGCAGCATCAACGTGAGCATGACCAACCGTTTTAAAGCGATCCCGCTCAAGACCCAGGTCCTGTTCACGCTCTACGATCAAAAGCGTGATGAGACCGTCGACGCGGGGGTTTATCCCCTCTTTGACAACCAGAACAGCAACGTTTCGATCGGCCTGGATTATCTGCTTTTCAACAAAATCCTGCGTCCCTTCTTCCAGTGGAGATTGCTCTCCCTTTCCGGAGATCAGGATCCTCAGAGCTACAATTATTACACGCTCGGAGTGGAAGCCTTCCCCTGGCAGAATCTCTCGATCAGCACCGAGCTGGGTAAACAATATTACAAGAATGATAATAACAGCAGTCTGGATACCGACAGCCTCAGCTGGCGTCTGCTGCTAAACCAAAGATTCTAAACAAGATAAGCAACCGTTGAACCGGCCCGGCTACCCCTATCGGGCAGCCGGGTTTCGGTTTGAGCGCGGCTCTGGAGTTCCGATGAAACGCATTCGTCCCTTGATCTACATTATTGTTATCCTTGCAGTCATCAAGCTGGTCTTCAACCTCAATCTTTTTAGTTCCCTCGAGCACAAAGCTCAGGACTATATGTTCAAACTGAGGGGAGTCCAGGCGCCTTCTGATCAGATCGTGGTTGTGGCACTGGATGATGAGACTTTCAACGCCACTCAGGCCAGCTGGCCTTTCCCGAGGGATATGCATGCCAAACTGATCGATAACCTGAATGCGGCTGGAGCCAGACAGATAATCTTTGATGTCGAATTTACCGAAAACTCCGATCCACTCGCGGATAGCATCCTGGGTGCGACAGCTGCCAAATATCAAAATGTGATCTTCTCCGGAAAGACCATCCGCAATCCCGATAATCCGGATCACATTCAAGTGCTCAAACCGATAGACCCTCTGCTGGAAAACGGTGTGGCCTGGGGTCTGGTCAACATGCCCTATGACACTGATAATTATGTGCGCAACTATGCCAGCTTTGACAAAGTTGTGGATGAATATTACTATCCCATTGGCGTCGCGTCCATAGGAAATCTGCGGCTCTATCAGGCTGATTGGGCCAAGACCATCAAACCCGGGTTCAACACCCTGCGTGTGACAGATAAAAATATCAGGCTGAACAACCGCAATCAAACCCTGATCAACTACCGGGGTCCTGCCAACACTTTCCCCTATGTTTCATACTCTTCCGTGATCGATGATTCACTCACCGTCATGCCCGGCTATCAAGGCGCGGAGATGGATGAATTCTATCAATTGCAAAGCGAAGGCGTGTTTCAGGATAAGATCGTGCTGGTTGGCATGACCATCGACGAGGCCCATGATAAATTCCCCACTCCCTACGGTGGAGAACTGATGCCGGGAGTGGAAATTCACGCCAATTTTATTGAAATGGTTTTGCAGAACATCTATTTACGCACGATAAATCCCTGGCTGTTTATCATCATCGAACTGCTGCTCATCATTGCGGCCTGGTTTATCTTCAAGCTGCTGAAACCCCAGCTTGCCGCGCTTCTGATGCTGCTTTTGATCGTGGCAGATCTCCTGGTAGCCTTCCTGCTCTTCCGCAGCCAAGGCTTGATCATTCCCGTCATCCAGACCGCTCTGGCCTTTGTGCTGATCTATATAGTATCCCTGATCAGCCATTATATAGAGACTCAAAAAGAGAAACGCTTTATCCGCAACGCTTTCCAACAATACATGGCTCCTCAGCTGGTCGAACAGCTGCTCAAA
>JAKLEY010000017.1 GCA_022711455.1 Candidatus Cloacimonadota bacterium | reverse complement strand
TGCATGATCGCCTTGCCAACCGAGATCCCAACTGCTTCACGCAGACCGTATTCCGCGATTGCCCGGTTTAAAGTGATCCCCAGATCAAGCTCTTGCAGGGAGGAAAGCTCGACTGTCCTGGAAAAATCGTAGTGATCCCTGAGCTTGAATTCACCCGGATCAATCCGCGGAACTGCTTGCGGCGCATCGATATCGTTGTAGATCAGCACCTGATCGTCAAGCTCTAGTCTGTATAACCAGTTATGTCTCCACCGAATAATCGCTCTGCTGCGATGACTGGCACTCTCGAGCAGCACTTCGATCCAGATCTTATCATCTGTCTGCTTAAGTTGAACATGCAGAATTCCACGTTGTATTAATTCTCTGGCTTGCTTCACTTTATCTGCATCAACTTCGGAAAGCACTTCAAGGCCGGATTCCGGCTTGCCGATTATCAAACCCAAGCCGGCTGCGATGTCCAGGCCAACCAATCCGGTGCCGGGAATGCCGACTCCCATCCCGTTTTTCAGGATGTTTGGGCTCACCAGGATTTGAGCACTTTTGATCTCTTCGCTGAGAATAGCCCTGGCATGCGCGCACGCCAAAGCTACTGCGGCTGGCTCTGTGCAGCCCATTGCTGCAGCGGTTTCCTGTTTTAACAACTGTAGAATTTTAGTCCCTTGTTCCATAATCCCATCTAATATTTTCATTTGCGTAATTAAAAAACGAGTCCTGAAAACTGTCAAGGATTTGTTTGCCGTCTTGCCTCCGGCCGATTATTATATAAATAAAAATCAATTAGGAGATATAAATGAAAGCATCTGCTTTATTAATAATACTGACCCTGAGCTTAAGCCTTGGTTTTGCCCAGTTCAGCCTCGATATGGAGACCGGAGTAGCCTTCACGGGTTACAACGACCTGCGGATTCCCAATAATACCCCCAATTCGGAATTCTCTTTCAAAGATGATCTGGAATCCAAAGCCAAGATGTATGGCAGAGCCAATCTGCATTATCTGATCAATCGCAAACATGAAGTCTCCCTGCTCTATTCGCCCATCACCATTAAACCCACCGGAACCCTTGACCGGGACATCATCTTTATGGACGAGACCTTTGCCGCAGGCCAGAAGATCAATGCCACCTACAGGTTTGACAGCTACCGTCTGCAATATCTTTATCATTTCCCAAATCAGAAGATCGGGATCAGGGCTTTGGGACTCACTTTGAAACTGCGTGACGCTGAGATCGCGCTCAAGAATGCCGACACGGAAGCCAGCAAGGTCAACACCGGTTTGGTGCCATTAATTGGCTTTGAGTTTGGTCACAATTTTACGGATGATCTGGCAATTGAACTGAAGGGTGAGGCTCTGGCCTCGAAATTTGGCAGGGCAGAAGACGTTTTGCTCTCCCTGAAATACGATATTGACGACGTCTATAGCCTCTACGCTGGCTACCGTTTGCTGGAAGGCGGATCGGACATCGATGAGGTCTACACCTTTGCCCTGCTGCATTATGCAACGATCGGAGCGAGCATCAGGTTCTGATGTAATATAACTTTCAAGTTGTTGTTACCGGGGCTTGAGCCTCGGTTGACATGGGAAACAGGCTAAAGCCTATGGTACAAACAGGCTAAAGCCTATGGTACAAACAGGCTAAAGCCTATGTTACACAACGGTCTTGCGCAATTTAGTGAATATCAGCCAGACGAAGCAGAACGAACAACAAGTGGTGAGGGCGTCTGCCACCGGCAACGCCAAAACCAGCCCTTCAAAACCGTGGATCTTATTGAGCAGATATAGCGCCGGCAGATACACTATTCCCTGTCTGGAAACAGCTACGATCAAGGCGGGGAGTGCTTTTCCCATCGATTGCAGGGTTGTCATGAAGATCATTCCCACCGAGGCAAAGGGGATGGCAAAGACATAGGCCAGAAGGACCATCGTGCCGATCGAAACCACCAATTGATCCTTTATGAAGAGCAGCATCAATTGCCCCGGGAAGAAAGTGAGCAGCAGGATTCCCAGAATAGCCAGAGAAGCGGATATGACCAGAGACTTACGGATGGTCTCCTTCATACGGGAATAATTTCGGGCTCCAAAGTTAAATCCAACCAGCGGTTGAATCCCGATGGCAATCCCCAGGAAGATAAAGATCGGAATCGTAAAGACCCGCATGGCAACTCCGAGCGCGGCCACGTGATAATCTCCGTAATATGAAGCCAGATTGTAAGATACGGAACTCCCCAGAGAGGCAGTGATCTGACCCAGAGAGGCAGGAATTCCGATAAAGAGGATCTGCTTGTAAGTCTCCCAGTGCAGTTTTACAGCTTCCAATCCGGGAGCCACCGCGCTTTTACCCTGCAGATAGTAGCGAATGTACCACATCATCCCGCAAGCGTTTCCGATCACTGTTGCCAGTGCTGCTCCGCTCACTCCCATATTGAAGCCAAAGATAAACAGCGGGTCGAGGACAATATTCACCCCGGTTCCGATCAGCAAACCGATCATTGCTTGATTGGCAGCGCCTTCAGCCCTCAGGAGCTGTGTCATGGCAAAATTGAGCATCACGATCGGGCTTCCGAGCAGGATGATATTGATATAGGCAGATGCGAAACCGGCTGAGTTGGCGCTTGCGCCGATCATCCGGACCAGTTCAGAGCTGCTGAAATAGCCCCAAATTCCCACCACCAAAGAGATCAGGATGCAGCCAAAGAGCGAACTGCTGGCTGCTTCCCGGGCTGTGGAGAATTTTTTCTGACCCAGCAATCGCGAGAGATAGGAGGCTCCACCGTTGCCAAAGATACCTGCAACCGCCATTTGAAACATCGTTACCGGCATTGCAATTGTTACAGCCGCAACCTGATAAGGGTCGTTCAGTTTACCAATGAAGAAAGTATCCGTGAGATTATAGAAGATCTGCACCACCATGCTGAGCACAGTGGGAAGAGCCAAAGCCAGAATTGCTTTGGGAACCGGCATCGATTCCAGAATGTGAAGCCGTTTAGGATCCATCCGCTTCCGGTTTGGGTATATGCACTCCGTGTCTTAAAATCTGGCGAACTTCATCAGCCACGAGATAGGGATCCAGAGGCTCACACTTTGTGATCCACTGTGTCAAAACAAAATCCATGGTTCCCACGATGATGTAAGCAAGGGTGCGGGGATTCAGTTTGCCTATGCTTCCGGTATCGATCGCTTCCTGACACAGGGAAGTCACATAGTCCAAATATTCTCTGAACGGGTTGAACTCGGGATTGAGCTGGTAAAAATCATCGCTTTGCCGCCATTCCGAGACCATGAATTTGACCACATAGGGATTTCTGGAAAAGAGCTCCACATGCAGCAAGATCATTTTGTAGAGCCTGTCAAGGGAGTTGATCTCATGGCTGATGATCTTTTTAATCTCAGCCAGTCGGGAGCTGATGATCTCATTCATCGCCTGGATCAGGAGGTCTTCCTTGTTCTTAAAATACAGGTAGACAGTGCCGCCGGCAATATTTGCTTTCTCTGCAACGTCGTTGATTGTGGCATCACTAAATCCGTGCCGGGCAAAAACCTCTACGGCCGCGTCGAGAATTGCGCGGCGCTTATCAGTCTTGTCAGTTTGTCTCTTAACGTGTCTTTTCATAATCCTATTCCCGTATCGTGCTGTTACACTTCTCTCACATGAATTTGATAACTTAGTTTTTATAGATGCAAGATTGTAGCCAATTGCCAAGCTATTATTCGGATCGCACTCTCAAAAGGTCTTTTAAACCTGTTATCTGATGTACAATCCGTACTTGTTTGTCCATAGACATTAGATTCTTGCCATCCAGGACAAGTCATCCCTCCCGAACCCTTGAGGCATGCTTCAGACACAACCGTGCCTGAACCGTGCGTGAGGCGTGCCTGGAGCATGCCTGCAGGTCAGCTGAAATCCGCTTGTGATCTGTGCAATATGCTCCATAACCCGAAATTCAAAAAATCCGCTTGACACAATTCCCAATCCTGAGAACTTGGCAGGAGCAGAGGAATTGGCAACGCGCCAGTTCCGAGATTGACTTGTAACCGTTTAATGCGGAATGGAATAGCTACAGGGTTAGCTATTTTTTTTGGTGAATATTTTGTCTAAAATCGGCCGGTTTCGACCGGCAGGTAATGATACTTCAAAGAAGAGGAATTAATGGAATACTACCGGGTGCAAATGGAAGAACTCGCCAGGAAGATTTGTGCTGAGATGCATCTTGCCCTTTATGACATTGGCGAAATCCTGAGTAATAAAGGCAGGATCTTTACAGTCTATCTCACGAAAATTGGTGGGGTCACACTGGATGAATGTGCACGCTTCAGCCGCGCTTTGAGCGAGGTTTTGGACGAGTTGGACATCATTCCGGACCGGTATTTCCTGGAAGTCTCATCCCCCGGGATCGAGCGTCCGCTTAAGCTCAAGAGCCACTATGTCAGCGCGATCAACGAAAAGATAGCGATCCAGTGGAGTTCAGACGAGAAAAAGCACTCCACCATGGGTACACTCCTGGAAGTGAACCAGGATTACATTTTGGTGGATGACCGGGGTGAAATGCTGGAAATTCCCTTCAAATCGATAACACGGGCCAAAACTTTGTTCCTGGACGGCCCCCTGGAAAGAGGTGATGAATGAGTGCCAATATCCTTGACGCAGTAATCAAGCTGGCAGCGATCAAGCAACTGGATAAAGATGTGATCCAGGAGATCATCGTGGATGCCATAACCAGCACCCTGGCCAAGAAACTCCTGCCTGAGAATGAATTGGAAGTATTTGTGGATTCCAGTAACGGGGCAATCAAGGTCAAATATCTGGCTAAAGTGGTGGAACTGGAAGAAAATCTGGGAGAGATCGCGCTTACGGAAGCAAGAGCAGAATATGATCGCAACGCTGTGCTGGATCAATATATACAGCGCACCTTGTCGCTCCATGATTTTGAACCCAAACTGGTAAAAGTGGCTCAGAAGAATATCATGGATCGGATCAGGTCCTTAGAAGAGGAAAAGATCCATAATGACTTTAGCAAACAGAAGAACACCATTGTCTCGGGCAGAGTAAAGTCCATCGATGACAATGGCACTTACCGGATAGATATCGGGTTTTCGGATGCGATCCTGCCTCCTGATGAGCAAATCGAAAATGAGTACTACAAGGTTGGAGACAGCATCAAAGCCTATGCCATCAACATTCGCACCAACGCCAACGGCACTGTGGTCGTGCTCAGCCGCACCAATCCGGAATTTGTGAAGAAGCTCTTTGAGGCTGAGATCCCGGAGATTTTCAACGGCGTGATCAAGATCCGCAAGATCGTGCGTGAACCCGGAATCCGCACCAAGGTCGAGCTCGAAACTGCCGATCCCAAGCTGGATCCCGTCTCCTGCTGCATCGGCCCAAAAGGAACCCGGATCGATTCCATCCGCAGAGAATTGCACGGTGAACAGATCGACATCGTCATCTTTAGTGAAGATCTCGAAAAGATGATCGAGAACGCCTTGGGCATCGAGGGTGTGCGTAATGTGATCATAGAGCGCAACCGGGCTGCCAGCGTGATTGTTGATGATGCCGACAAAGTGACTGCTATAGGCAAACAGGGTAAGAACGTCAAGCTCGCTGCCAAACTCACCGGGCTCAAGATAGACATTTACACTCAGGGAGAGTTTGACGAAAAGAAAGCCAAAGAACGCCGTACCGTCAGCCACATTACAGAGCTGGACGGAGTGACCGCCAAAATCGCGGAGATCCTGAGACATGCTGGTTATACCTCGGTCCAGGATATCTTTGCCGCGTCACTGGAAGAGCTCACCAACCTCGAGGGTGTGGGCCAGAAAACGGCTGAACGTCTCAAAGAAGCCTCCCGATATTTTTAAAGTAGGATAAAGAATGCCGAATAGAAGCAGCCATGCCGGTCATATTCCACAGCGAACCTGTGTCGTTTGCAGGAGAAAGACCGACGCGACCGCTTTATACAGTTTTTGCCTGCTCGGCTCAGGCAGCAAGCCCGGATTAGTCTTTGATCTCTGCGGTGATATGCAGATCAGAAAATCCTATGTCTGCCAGAATCCGGACTGCTTGGACGGATTGAACAAATGGATCGTCCGTGCGGGCAAAAAAAGGAAGACGGCATGAGTGATACAGATAAAATCATCACTCTCATGCAGTTTGCCCGTAAAGCCGGAAAACTGGTTTGCGGCACAGAAGCAACCATGCGGAGTGTCAGCCATCATCAGATACGTCTGGTGATCGTTGCTGCGGACGCCGCGGAACGCACAATTAAGAGGATGGAGCAGTTCCTGGAACTCAGTGAACAAGCGCCTCAAATGATACGCCTGGGAAACACTGAAAACATCAGTGCGGCTCTGGGCTTGCCCAAAACAGCCGTCTTTGGAGTGTCCGAAAAGAATTTCGCGCTCAAGATGAAAGAATATTGGGCAGCGGACAAATGAATGGAGGAACCGTGCAAATACGAGTTCATGAATTAGCCAAAGAATTGAAGATCAGCACCATGGCGCTGAAGAAACACCTCACTGACCTGGGTGTGATCACAAAAAGCCATATGAGCCTCATCGAAGGCGAGATCGCGGATAAGATCAGGGTAAAATATAATGAACAGATCGACGCGGAAAAGAAAGCGGACAGGGATCGCAAACGCCTGATCGAGCAGAAACAAGCAGCTCGGGTCAAGCCTACTCCTGATATCCCCATCCCGGATGATCACCCTGTTTCCGAACCCCTCGAAGTAATTCCTGAAGCTGTTGCCTCCGTTATTGAAGAGACCCAAGCCGAGCCGGTACCAGTTCCCGAGCCCGTTTCCGAGCCCGTTTCTGAGCCAGAGCCGGAAACTCCGCAAAAGACAGTTGTCACTGTCGAACATGCCAAACCCACTCCGGATCAGGGAACCCGCTACGACCGTTCTGCTCCCAGACCCGCTCCGGCAGGAGCACACCGTCCCGACAGCAGACGCAAACCTGATGACAGACGTCCCGCACCCGGTGCCATGGATAAAAACCCTGCCCCTTCGGCAACACTGCCCGATCCCAATAAACCCGTGGAAGAAAAGCAATTTGGCAAAGCCAAGGTGAGCCACGAAGAGCTGGGAGACAAGAGCAAACATAAAAAAGCTTTGATCACAAGCACCAAAAAGACCAAGGTCAAGACACCGGTCCCAGCCGAAGTAGATGAATCTGAGATCGCACGCAATATTAAGAAGACAATGCTCAAGACCGGAAAGCGCAAGAAATACCATCGGGAAGCTCAGTCTTCAAATGAGCAGGTCGGTAACGAGATCGTGATCCGCGAATACACTTCGGTGAGTGAACTTGCCAAGATCATGAACGTCTCGCCCTCCGAAATCATCTCAAAATTCTTCGCCATGGGTCAGTTGGTAACCATCAACCAGCGTCTGGATAAAGACTCTCTGGAGATGATCTGCGACGAATTCAAAGTGGAATTCCGCTTTGAAGATGAATATGGAACAGACATTCTGGATAAGGAACGCGAACAGTATGACGACGTCGCGGAAGTCCCCAGACCTCCTGTGGTCACGATCATGGGACACGTCGATCATGGCAAGACCTCGATCCTGGATTATATCCGCAACACCCATGTGGTCGCCGGAGAAAGCGGTGGCATCACTCAACACATCGGCGCCTATCAGATCGAGATCAATAAACATAAGATAACATTTTTGGACACTCCGGGTCATGAAGCCTTTACGGCAATGCGTGCCCGCGGTGCCAACGTCACTGATATCGCTGTGATCGTCGTGGCAGCCACAGAGGGCGTAAAACCTCAGACCAAGGAAGCCATCGACCATGCCAAAGCTGCCGGTGTCACTATCATCATCGCCATCAACAAGATAGATCTTCCTGATTCCAATGTGGACCGCGTGATCGCGCAGCTTCTGGATATGGGTGTCTATCTGGAACAATATGGTGGAGAAGTTCCCTGGTGTAAGACTTCCAGCGTGACGGGTGAAGGAATCCTGAATCTGGTGGAGCTGATCCTGCTCAATGCCGAGATGCTGGAACTCACTGCCCGCATGGAGATTCCCGCGGAAGGCGTGGTGATCGAGGCTCAGAAAGATACCAAGATGGGTGCTGTTGCCACCATCCTCTTGCAGGAAGGATCGCTCAAACGCGGTGATATCGTGGTCTGCGGAGCCGTTCACGGACGCATCCGGAAGATGGAGAACGAACGGGGAGTCGAGATCAAGGTTCTGATGCCATCCGATGTTGCAAGGATCTACGGTCTCTCGGACACTCCCAAGGCCGGCGACCTGATCAATCAGGTCGAATCTGAAAAGATCGCTCGTTCCATCAGTACCGAGCGTTCCCAGATCCGTCTTGAACGCGAGAAGTATCAAAACAAATCCTCCCTGCAAAACATCTTTGCGCGCATCAAAGAGGACAAGATCAACGAACTCAAGGTCATCCTCAAGACCGATACCGATGGCAGCGCGGAAGCCCTTGCAGATTCATTCTCCAAGATCTCGAACGATGAAGTCGCAGTCAATATCATCCATAAAAGCGTGGGTGGCATCAACGAAGCCGACGTCAGCCTTGCTTCCGCCTCCGATGCGATCATCATCGGATTCCACGTCCGTGCATCTCAGCAAGCCCGCAAGCTGGCAGAGGATGAAGGCGTGGAGATCAAGCTCTATCAAGTGATCTATGACGCTTTGGACGATGTGCACGACGCTCTGGAAGGCATGCTGGCTCCCGAATACGGAGAGCAGGTGATCGGTAGCGCCACTGTCAAGCAAGTCTTCAAGATCAAGAAGCTGGGCACCATCGCGGGTTGCCAGGTGGATAGAGGCATGATCCAGCGCAAATGCAAGGTTCGGCTTTATCGCAATGATGTCCTGATCACGGAAGACGATCTGTCTTCCCTGAAGCACTATGCCGATGACGTCAAAGAGGTCAAAGCCGGCACCGAGTGCGGATTGTCTCTGGCGAAATTCACCGATATCAAGGAAGGCGACGTCCTTGAGTGCTTCATCGTGCAAGAGATCGCCAAGAAGCTGTAAATGAAGTCATTTCGGATTCCCCGCTTGCAGGAAGAATTGAAGAAGATCTTCAATATCGCCCTCACGCAAAAGATAAACGACCCCAAACTCAGCTGGGTAAACATCACAGAGGTTGTGATCTCCAAAGACCTCCGTTATGCCAAGCTCTACTTTTCCCACTATAACAACCCCGCCAACACAAAAACCATTCTGGAACACCTGATCAAGAGTTCCGGTTTTTTTAAAAAACAAATTGCAGGAGCCAAACTTATGAGAACCATACCGGAATTGTCTTTCTTTTACGACGAAACCGAGGACCGCGCCGAAAAGGTCGACACCCTGATCTCCACTCTCAAAGATGAGTGGGAAGACGATGATTATGATCCTGATATCGACATCGAGGATTATCTGGACGATGATGAAGATCTGATCGACCTTGAAGATGAAGAAGACGACTATGAAGACTTCGATTTTGACGAGGATGAAGAAGACGAATAGCATTTTTCCGCGTCTGTGGGCCCTGAACCATTTAATGAAATCGTCGGTTTCCGGCGATTTTTTGGCACTATGATGAAACTTCCTGAGCTAAAGGAACAAATCCTTGCCTCGCTGCAAACTGCCGGGTCAATCGGGATCATGAGCCACATCAATCCTGATGGGGACGGATTCTGCGCCTCTCTTGCCTTGCAGCAGCTTCTGAGGATTTGGGCTTATGACAGCGAGATCGTCACCGATCCCGGTAACTTCAGTAACTATGAGCACCTGATGGAGGGAGCCCGGCTCCGTCTCTATGATCCCCTTCTGATCTATGACCTGCTCTTTACATTAGATTGCAACAGTCTGGACCGCGTAGGTGAGCGCGCAAGCCTGATAGATAAAGCCAGAATCAGGATTCTGATCGACCATCATGAGGTCGAACACAGGCTGATCAAGGCGGACGTTTCTTATATCGATACAGGGTTTGTGTCTGCCGGTGCCATCATTTTCCGCTGTTTTCAGGACGAGATCACCAAACTGGACGAAGCTCTCCGCCTCCCTGTCCTGAATTGTCTATACACTACTATCCTCAACGACACCAATAACTTTGCGAATGCCAACACCAACGCAGAGGTTTATCGCGCTGCTGCAGATATGGCTGCCCTGGGCATCAACCCCAGCCGTCTCTACAAGCAGTATTTCCTCAATCAAAGCGCGGAAGAAATGCGCTATACCGGAGAAGTTCTCAGTACTATTGAGCTTCATTTGAACAGACGGCTGCTGATGATGCATTCCACTCTGCAGATGCTGAACAGTAACCACCTGGATGCCGATGCTGTGATGAATATCACGCGCTGGGTGCAGGGAGTCAAAGGCATTGACGCAATTGTGTATTTGCGTGAGGAAGAGCCCGGCTTATACAAGCTGAGCCTGCGTTCCGTTAATCTGGACGTGAATAAAATCGCCAATCTCTATGGAGGCGGAGGTCATCGCAGCGCGTCCGGGGCTCACGTTAAAGGCTCTCTGGATAGCATTAAGCATGATCTGATCTCTCTTTTTGATTCTGCTCTCAAGGATTACGATGCCGGGTTCTGAAATCGCAGGTTTCCTGCTGATCGATAAACCTGAGGGAATCACTTCATTCGATGTGATCAGTCGTCTGCGCAGAATTACCGGAATCAAACGCATAGGTCACACCGGAACCCTGGATCCTTTTGCCACCGGACTTCTGATCTGCTGTCTGGGGGTTTATACTCGCCTCGCGCAATATCTGGAAGCCAGTGTGAAGAGCTATGAAGCTTGCCTCAGCTTTGGGACAGCCACTGATAGCGCTGATAAGACAGGAATCCTTATCAAACAGACTGAACTCCCCTCCCCGGATGCAGATCTGGCAGCACTTACCCGAAAGGCTCTCGATCTTTCCAGCCTCCCCGTTCCTGCCTATTCAGCCATCAAGATCGATGGTAAACGAGCCTATAAATATGCCCGGGAGGGTGCCGCTCCCGAAATGCCATGGCGCGAAGTGAAGATCAGTTCCTTTGAAGTTCTGTCTTACACACCCCGGAGCATGATCTACCGCTGCACAGTCTCCAAAGGCACTTACATCAGAGCTTTAAGCGAATGGATAGCTGAGGAATTGAACAGCAGCGGCCATAGTTCGGAACTCCGCAGAATATCGATCGGTAAGACATCTGTGGAATCTGCCATCCCGCTGGAAGACCTGAATCCGCATAACTGGCAGGATAGGCTCTATAACCCTGCTTTGCTCTTTTCAGATTTTCCCTCATTACAAGCCTCGGCCTCTGAAATCCTTGATCTGCACAACGGCAAGCAGATCCTAAACCCGGGAGCAGATACCGATCAACTCATCATCACCAATGAAGAGGGTGCGATCCTCGGCGTTGCAGAGCGCAAAGCCGGTTCGATCAGACCAATGGCAAACTTTAAACTATGAAACATGTCCTGACCATCGGCAATTTCGACGGTATCCATCTCGGACACAGAAGACTGCTGACCCTGATGCTGGAGCAAGCCGCTCAACGCGAGCTACAACCTGTAGTTATCACCTACACCCGCCATCCGGCCTACACTCTGAATCCCTATCCGCAAGCACTGGATCTGATGCCGCCCCAGATCCGCAATGCCAAATTGAAGTCCATGGGTATCAATGAGATCGAGATGCTCACCTTCAGCCCGGATTTTGCCCGAACCACTGCAGATGATTTCTTACACAATTATCTGATGCCAAAGTATGAACCCGAACTGATCGTCGTGGGTTTTGACTCTCATTTTGGCTACAAACGTGAAGGCGATTACAGCTTTCTGCAAAGTCACAGCCAAGTCTACGGCTATGA
The DNA here is from genome assembly GCA_022711455.1 of Candidatus Cloacimonadota bacterium. Classification (GTDB taxonomy): domain Bacteria; phylum Cloacimonadota; class Cloacimonadia; order Cloacimonadales; family Cloacimonadaceae; genus PHBP01. The sequence continues at coordinate 9,622 of JAKLEY010000017.1, read as the reverse complement.
TCTGCTCTATGTGGAGCCAGAGCTTTTTCAGGGAAATCCGATCAGCAGCAGTTTGATCCGCTCCATGCTCCAAAAAGCAGAGCTTAAGCTCGCCAATCAATTGCTCGGTGAGCCCTACAGCCTCTATGGAACCGTCATCAGAGGCAGAGGCGCGGGTCGCGGACTGGGCTTTCCAACCGCAAACCTGAAGCTTGATCATCCTCAACAGCTGATTCCGGCATGCGGTATCTATCTCTCAAAAGTCCACTTGGGTGATCAGGACTATTATGGATTGACAAATATCGGCTACAGTCCGACCTTGGTATCGGCTGGAAATCTGGTGATCGAGACCTTTATTCTGGATTTCGACCGGGATATTTATGGAGACCGGATCACAGTTCAGCTCTTGGATTATTTGCGGGAAGAGAAGGTTTTCTCCTCCCGGGCAGAGCTTGTTAACGCCATGCAAAGTGATCTGGCACTGGCCAGAAACCTGATCAGGAGTTACCCGTGAAGAGAATACTTCTTGCCCTAACTGCCATAACGCTGCTATCAACTGCTTGGGGGATAGTATCCCTCCCGGGAAGCGGGGATCCCGTCTTCCCCACTCCCCCGAGGACCTACAGCTTTTCCTATTCCAACGGTAACGCGGATCTCTCCTGGTACGGCTCTCCGCAATGGGCAGTGCTCTTTGACTTCAAAGCTGCCTATCCCAGCCTCAGTCTTGCGCAGTTTGCCATATCCGGAGCTCAGATCTACTTTCCTGTCACGGGGGATAGCGTAACAGTCGAGCTCTTCACTGACAGCGCCAATCAACCACAGACCCGGGTGGCTCAGATTCGCTCTCTGGTGTCTCAAAACCTGATGCAATTCGCTTTCCCCACCACTATCCAGACGGAGAAGATCTGGCTCCTGGTAACCTACAACACAAACTACTACGGACCTTACATGTCCGCCTCAAATGGGGGGGGCAGCCACAGCTATTATTTGAATACAAACGTCTCCGTGCCATATTTTCAGAGTATGGCTACAGCCGGTTTCAATTGCGAGTTTCTGATCAGTGTGCAAGGCGAGTATCTGCTCTCGAATCCGGATCTGGAGCTGCAAAGCTTTGCGCTGGAGGGAGACCTGCTCCCCGGAGCTTCGGTCGCTCCCGCGTTCACCATCTACAACCATTCCACCGGTACTATCAACAACGCTTCCATAGCCCTGCAGATTTCTTCACCCACAACAGCGAACTACAGCTTGGAGACCACAATTCCGATCATTTCCCCGATCGCACCCAAAAGCTCGCTCTCTGTTGATGCTGCCAGCATTCCTTACCTGATCCATCATTTCAATCTCCCGGCCAACCCCATGCAGATCAAAGTGAGGGCAATCCTGAGCAGCGAAAACGCAGCCGATACCCTCTTTAACAATAGCAAGACAATCTATTATAACATTTTTGAACATGAGAATCCGGTGATAATCGCAGAGAATTTCCTGCGCAACACTGAAGTGGAGATGCTTGGGGCAGCTCAGGCCAATCCCCCTTCTGAGAGATTACACAGTCTGTTCTATTTTCCTGTCCTTGCGGACAGCCTCTCCAATCTGGGTGCCGTCAACCGCTACTCCTGGTATTCCCTGTTTTCCACGCCTGTGACTGTGATCGGGGGAACAGAAAGGATCTCAGGCTATGGAAGCACTTATCAGAATCAATTCAACCAATTGGTCCTAACTCACAGCTCAGACAAGAGCCTGATCAACACGGGACAAGCTGTCTTTGTCCTGCCCCAGCAGGGAGAGAATCTGCAGATCCAGCTCAGCCTACGTAACGCCTCCACCCATCTTTTCAACAGCGCGACTGAACCCAACCTGCTCACTTCGTCCCGGTTCTTTGTCGCTTTCTTCAAAAAAACTGCCTTTGAAAACAGAGATCTCTACGTGTTCAATCGCTGGATCGCGTTCGCGGACACCATTAACGGTAGTCTTCAGGCGGGAGAGACAGCGCGCAAGAGCTATCAGACCTCGCTCAGCAACATCGATCTGAACGACCTCGCCATGAACTACCGGCTCTTTTACTGGTTTCAGCATCTAAACACCGGAACCATGCTCTACGCAAACTATTCTGATCTGAACACCATTATGAGCGCCGACGATGAGATCCACACCCCGCCGGCCTTCAGCTGCTATCCCAATCCGCTGTCCGGAACCAGAAATCTAACTCTGAAAAGTGGAGATGCAGCCGGTGTCTCATCCTGTTATTCAATCTTTAACCTCCGCGGTCAACAATTATGGAGCAGCGGGTCTGTCTCAAGATCAGATCTGCCCTTGGAAGTGCCCCGGACTGTTTTCACCGGCTCAGGGATCTACATTGTCAGGATGGAAACAACGGACGCCAAAGGCAGAAAACAACGCTTCTCAAAAAAGATAACGATTTATTAGTCAGAAGGATATTATGGAAAACCAAATCCAAATCACAGACCTGGCTCAGCATGTGGGCACAGAGATCATGAGCTTTTATCTCGTCACCGAAAAAGAGCTGCGGGACGGCAAAAACGACCAGTATCTGAGGTTGCGGCTGAAAGACAAGACCGGCAGCATTGCCGGCAATATCTGGAAAGATGCCAAAAAAGAAGCAGAAAACTTCGAGATCGGAGACGTGATCAAGATCAAAGCCCTGGTGGTCAGCTACAAGGGCCAGATCCAGCTCTCCGTCACCAAAACCCGCTTTGCGGATCACTCCGAATATGACATGAGCGAGTTTCTCACCATCAGCAAACGCGATCCCCAGGAGATGGCTGCTGAGCTCTTCGGTTATCTGGACAGCATCACAAATCCCTTTATCAACAAGCTCTTGCGCTCGATCTTTGACGACAAGGAATTCTTCCCCCGCTTTCTGGCTGCACCCGCTGCCAAATCCTGGCATCATAATTATATTCACGGTTTGATCGAGCATATCCTCAGCGTGGCCAGGCTCTGCGATTTCTGCTGCGCGCAATATCCCGTGAACAGAGACCTTCTCCTGGCAGGAGCGTTGCTGCACGACGTTGCCAAGGTTACCGAATATAGCGATACCACTACCATTGAATTTACCGATACCGGACGTTTGATCGGGCATCTGGCTTTGTCTGACCAGATGATCTGCGAACACGCCTCGCGCATTCTGGGTTTCCCGGATGATATCCTGCTTCACCTTCGTCACTTGGTTTTGGCTCATCACGGTGAATATGAAAAAGCCTCCGTGCGCCTGCCGCAGACCCTGGAAGCTATTGTTCTGCACCTTTGCGACAATCTGGACGCTCAGAGCACCGGAGTGGCTCAGCTGATAGAAGCCATGCCTCCGGATGCTCCCTGGAGTGAATTTGACAAGCTGAACAACCGCTATTACAAAGTTTACCGTCCCAGCGAATGATCTTTAAAGTCAGCGTCCTGGCCAGTGGCAGCAGTGGCAATTGCGTCATCATCCGCAGCTCTGAACACGCCGTCCTTCTTGATGCCGGAATCCCGGTCAAGCGGATCTTTGCGGCTCTCGAGCGTCTTAGGATCGATAAAGAACTGATCCGTGCGGTTCTGATCTCGCATGAACATTCCGATCACACCCGCAGTGCCGGAGCAGTTTCTCGCACGCTCAAGATTCCCGTCTTGATGACCCGGGATACCCATATGTGCAGCGCGCAAAAGCTGGGTGATCTCAAACAGAGACTGGAGTTTATCAGCAGCGGAGAAGAGATTCGGATCGGTGACATTCAGATCATGCCTTTCAGCAGCTCACATGATGCCGCGGACAGCTGTAATTTCAGCTTCCGGCTTATAAATGACGAGAGCCGCATCCTTGGAGTAGCAACGGATCTTGGCTATCCCACCAAGCTCACTACCGCCCGCCTCTCCGGAAGCTCGACTCTGGTGCTAGAAAGCAATCACGATGAAGACCTGCTCATGGAAGGCAGATACGAATGGTTCCTCAAACAACGTATTAAAAGCACCCACGGACACCTCTCCAACGACCAGGCTGTAGGCTTGATCAGCCAAATCCTGCATCCCGGACTCAAAAACCTGGTGCTGGCTCACCTCTCGGAAGAGAACAACCGTCCCGAACTCGCCTATCAAACCATGAAAGACTACCTCGACAGCGTGCGCGCCGAGATCAATCTCCTGGTCGCAGCTCCGGATCAGGAGACTCCGCTGCTGGATATCTGAGTCTGATAGATCTGCAATCCTGTGATCACATGCCGATTCGGAGATCGGCAGCCCAATCAATTTAGAGGTGCGACTGTGCCAGGAGATCCTGAAAGCGGAGCTGGGAGGGTTTGAAACCCTTTTCCCGGGCGGGGAAAGATCGGTCAAACTCTGCTGCTGCCTTGGGGTTGGGCTCGTAGATCTTGCCTTCGTGGAATTTGCCTGAGATCCCTTGCAGAGTATTGCTTTGCAGTTCGCAGATCTGGAGAGCGGGCGAGAAATATCCGTCCTTACCTTTGATCCCATAGTTTTCTGCGGCTACAAAGCCAAAACGCTGATAGTAGTCGGGATCGCCATAGATCACGATCAGTTTGTGCCCCAGTTCTTTGGCTATCTCTTTGCTGTGTTTGATCAGGGTTGAACCGATTCCCATTCTCTGATATAGGGGCAGCACACTTATGGGACCGAAGGTTAGCACAGGGTATCTATCTCCATGATCAGCTTCGATGTAGGCCTCACAATACATGATGTTTCCTGCCAGAACCGGCTCTGCCCCACTCTCTTCTAAGATCTCCGCAACGTAGTCCAGCTCGGGGATGAAGCCCTCGTAATCCCGCAGGATATGAGCCAGATAGTGTTCGTCACAACCGGGACAGTGAACATCCCAAAACGCTTCTCTGGTTAGCTCTTCCACTCTCCGGAAATCTTGTGGTTGTTCCAGACGCAAAGTGATTTGCATAATACGCTTCAGAGATTGAAGAGCGAGCCGCGGATGCGTTTGGTGAGCACTACCAGCAGGAGGGTGGCTCCGATCATCAGAGTGGAAAGGGAATTTATGGTGGTGATGGTTCCCCGGCGGATAGTGCCTTCGACGTAGATTGGAAGGGTGTCGAAACCCCGTCCCGAAGTGAAGAAAGTGATGATGAAATCGTCTATGGATAGCGTAAATGCCAGAAGAGCGGCAGCAATAATTCCGGGCATCATAAGCGGAAACTTGATCTTCCAGAAGATCGCGGAGGGCTTGGCTCCCAGATCCATGGCAGCTTCCACCAGAGAGTAATCGAAACCCTCCAGACGTGACTGGACCACGATTATGGTGTATGAAATGCAAAAAGTGATGTGAGCGATCAGCACCGTGATCATCCCTGTGTTGACTCTGGTGAAGTTAAAGAGCAGCGCCAGCGACACTCCCATCAAGATATCCGGGATCACCAGCGGAGTGTAGATCAGTGCCATCAGACCCCGGCGCCCCGAAAAGCTCTTGTTTTCCAATCCCAGCGCGGTCAGGATCCCAATTGCGGTCGAGATCAGAGTCGAGAGCCCCGCGATCAGCATGGTGTTCCAAAAAGCCTGTTTGATGGTCTCATTCTGAAAGAGCTGGGCGTAGTATTTGAGGGTGAATCCTCTCCAGCCCACAATGATCTTGGCATCGTTGAAGCTGAAGATGATCAGGATCAAAATCGGGATATAAAGGAAGATCATAACCAGAGTGAAGATGCTGAGATTCATGGATTTATAGAGTTTTGCCGCCCGCACTTAGAACTTCCTCTTTTTGTTGTGGAGCCAGAGCAGATAAGCGCCGACCAAAAGCAGGGTTACGATCAGTAAAAGAGTCAGCGAAAGCGCGGACGCCATGGGCCAGTTGCGGGGGATATTCTTGATCTTATAGGTGATCACCTGCCCGATGTAGAGCGACTTTTGGTTGCCCACCAATTGCGTGATCAGATAGGCTCCCAAAGCCGGAATGAAGACCAGAATTGAGCCCGCAAAGATGCCGGTCACGCTGAGCGGCAGAGTTACCCGGAAAAAGGCTTTGACCTCATTCGCGCCGAGGTCCATAGCCGCATTGAGCAGGGTAAAATCGATCTTTTCGATCACGCTGTAGAGCGGCAGGATCATATAGGGCAGATAGACGTAGACCATCACCAGCCCTACCGCGAGGTCGGTTCGCATGATCTGCAGCGGAGCTGAGATCAAGCCAAATTGCATCAGAATATCGTTCAACACTCCATTGGTGGCAAGGAAGATGCGCCAGCTGAAGATGCGAATGATCAGATTGGTCCAGAATGGTATGATAATGAAGACCAGCAATGTGTTACGGGTCTTCTCTTTGGAGCGGGCAATGAAGTAAGCCACCGGGTATGCCAGCAGCAGACAGAGGATGGTGGTCAAAAAAGCCATCCGGAAAGAGATTAGAAAAGGCCTTAGATAGGTGCCGGAAAAGATCTGGCGATAGCTTTCCAGGGAGAATTCAAATCTGATATCATAAATATCCGGTGTGAGGAAACTGTATATGATCACAATGAGATAGGGCACCAGGAAAAAGAAGGTGAGCCAGAGCATTGCCGGAGCTGTGAGAATCCAGCTTTGGAGATTCAGCTTCTTCTGCTGTTTTTGCTCGCTGAGATTCAGATATCCATGCTGTTTATTCACTGCCGGGACTACTCCGTTTGAGGGCCCGGTGATAAGGAGCCTCAGTACTAAAATCCTGATTGCGTCCGTTTTCATCGACTTCTTCCGCGATCAGCCAGGTATCTGTATCATGCCAGAAGAGCCAGACGGATTCTTCCCAATCCAGTGCTTTTTCGTCAAAATAGACGCGTTTGTGCTGGCTGAAAACCCTGAATTTGAGCTTGCCGACCCGCACAATATATTGGGTATGCGAGCCCAGATAAAGGATGTCTTCGATCACTCCGCGCAGAATATTGATATCGTCCTGATGTCTTGGTTTGAAGCGGGATACTGCGATCTTTTCAGGACGTAATGAAAGGGTCAGCTTTTGCCCGATATTGGGATGAAAATGGAAGGTGGAATCGATCTCAAAGAATTCACCCGCGCCGTTGTCACACTTCACCTGCACATATTCGTCTTCAATACCTGTCACCTCTCCGCTGATCAGGTTGGTCTCCCCGATAAAATAGGCAGAAAATATACTGGTGGGACGTTCATAGATATCGTCCGGAGGACCCTGCTGAATAATCTGACCCCGGCTCATAACAGCCACGCGGTCCGAAATGCTCATTGCCTCGCCCTGGTCGTGCGTCACATAGATAAAGGTGATTCCTACCGCGTCGTGGATATTCATCAATTCGATCAGCATATGCTGGCGCAGCTTGAGATCCAGAGCAGCCAGGGGTTCATCCAGGAGCAAGACTTTGGGATCGTTGATCAGGGCCCTGGCAATGGCAATACGTTGTTTTTGGCCACCGGAGATCTGATCAGGATACTTTGATGATTGGTCTTCCATCTTCACCAAAGACAGCATGTACCGCACTTTTTCGATGATCTCCATCTTGGCCGTCCTCTTGATGCGGAGCCCGAAAGCAACGTTGTCAAAGAGAGTCATATGCGGAAAGAGAGAATAATTTTGGAAGATGGTATTCACCTGTCTTTGATAGGGCGGAAGCTCGGTGATATCTTGATTTCCGATCAGGATCCTACCTGTTTTGGGGATCTCGAAGCCGGCGATCATTCTCAGCAACGTGGTTTTTCCACAACCGCTGGGTCCGAGGAAAGAAAACAGTTCTCCGCTCCTGATCTCCAAAGAGACATCATCGACAGCTGTGAACCCGCCGAAATCCTTGCTCAAGTGCTCAATGCGAATATCTTCCAAGACTGTCATCTCCCCTATTTTATGTGCATGATTCTCTTGGTTTGGGCCCTGGAATCCCTTCCCTGCAAACGCACGAAATAGATCCCGGAGCTCAAGGGCTTACCTGCAGAATCAACGCCTTTCCAAGAATAAACCCGGGGGGACTGTGTCAAGCTAATCTTATCGCCAAAGACCTGTTGTCCCTTGAGATTGAATATCTGCAGGGAAAGTTCACCCTTGTCACCCGAAGGATAAGAAACCTCGAGGTTCAGCTGCTCTGAGAACGGATTGGGATAAGCTGAAAGACTGATTTGAACGGGAGTTACGACCGCGTCATCTGCCTCAGTGGGTTCATAATAGGAGGTGAACAGCTTGAACTCATCGATGTAGATACCATCGGCTCTGCCGCTTGAATTGGTGTTCATACGAAAGCGCAGATAGATGCTGCTGTCGCTCAAGCCGCTCAGGTTGTAGCTGAAAGAAGTCCAATCCCGGTTTCCGTTAAAATAATCCAGAGCCTGCCAGGTGATGTTGTCAACGGAGTATTCCAGCGCGGCGTAATCCCCGTCCAGCAGAATGGTGTGCTTGGCTTTGAACTGCAGATTTACGTTGGTGGCTGCGCTCAGGTTGACCGGATTAAGCAGCCTGCAAGTGGATTCGTTGTTGTTGGAGTAGTTCCCGGTGGGGCTGTCAGTGAGTGATCCTGAACCCGCAAAACTTTGAGTGCTGAGATTCCAGGCTCCGACAGTCTGCCAATTTGCCATGCCTTCCTCAAAACCATCCTGAAAACCGGTGCCCTGTTGCAGGCTGAAGGTCATCCCCCAGAAAAGCTCATACCAGCCAAAAAGTGTGTCGAACCCATCCTTGGACAGCTCGATCCGATACGTCCCGGCCGGAAAATCAGTCAGATAAAAATAGCCTTCCGTGTCTGAGACCAGAGGCAAAATTTCCAAATCCGGAAAGCGCAGAGAGGCTCCTTCCAGGGGAAGCCCGGAATTGGCATCCTGAACCACTTTCAAACGCAAGGAAGCCGGTGGCATCGCGCTCAAAAAAACGTCCTGCTGAGTTGTGCCCGTGGTGCTTATACTCACTGTCACCGTTTGGGTTTGATAGCCGGAGGCAATATAATCGACCGTGTACTGTCCGGGGCTCAGCAAGCGGTAGTAGGAACCAAACTGCAAATTGGATTTGTAGTCATTGCGGAAGACCGGGCTGTCATCCAGCCCCCGCACATGAATCACCGCTTCAACCGGCTCTCCGGTCTCCTGATCCAGCACATGCCCTGATAACAGAGCTCTGGACCTGCGGCCAAGGAATTGCAGCGCTCCGGAAAGGTTGTTTTGCACAACCTGCGGAACCGCGCTGGCATTTGGGATGAATTCGGTAGCCATCTCAATAGTGTAGGCAAAGATACCCAGCTCTCCATATGCCCAGTCGTCCAGGCTTCCACTCACCGGATAGAGTTCCCAGGACGGCATAGGATCATAAAATCCACCCTGCTGCCCACCGACCACTGCAGCCACGGATTCTGCCAGGAGGCGAAGCTCGGTCTCATCCGGGGCATAGAGATTGGATTGATAGCCAAAGGGATAGAGCACATATTGTCCATAGGTGTGATAGCTGATTCCTGCTATGAAAGGCTTGGACCTCAGGAAGTCACCAAAAGCTATCGCTTCGGGTTCCGAAAAGGCCGCGGGACCATGGTAGGTGGCAGAAGTATTATCATCAGTAGCACTGAGGTAGCCCCATTCCCAGCCATAATTACGGTTGATATCCACCCCGTCTGCACCGGAGCCATACTCGCCCCCGCTATAGTTACTGGAATTGTTATTGTCCCGGATATTCTTGCGCCACCAGACGTCGGTCTGGTCCAGCACCACCTTATGTCCATCC
>JAKLEY010000169.1 GCA_022711455.1 Candidatus Cloacimonadota bacterium | reverse complement strand
GAACAGCCAGCTGAGCCGTTTCTCCTGCTTCCAGATAGTGGTTTGAGTTACTGTCATTGACATCCACGTTCTGAACAACCAGGACCGCTGCCTGGGGCGGTAAACTGCGGGTTGTGATATAGAGCGCGCTTTGATTGACCAAGGGCTTGGCTGCAGCAGGATAACTGTTGTTATAGGTATATTCCAGGCCGGTCGTACCAAAGTGATCTTTGATCCCGACGGTGCTGTAGTTACCATGGGGATGCGCGTATTCCCCCACTGGCGTGAAATCCACATTATTGAAAGTGTGATACTGAATCTTGATCGGTCCGTCTCCGGTGACAGTTTGATGGTAAGCCGGATCATAGAGGATCACCTGAAAGGTTTCCGGAGTGGTCAGATCACAGCCATTTCGCACATTATACCACTCGATCACCAGATAATGCTCTGTCGCATTGTAATACCGATAAATACCGCCCCCGGTATGGGTGGCGAGATCATCCCAAAACGCTGCGATCATGGGATTTGGTCCCAAAGCTCCCGGTAGGCGCCAATTACGGAATTCGGCATTGGCAGTGCTGCCGAATGCGATGAAACCGTTTGAACTGATCGTTGCAGTGCTGTAGGTTCTGCCATAAAACTTGAAATTGAAAGGAAGTGTGATCTCTTCAATTGGATCCGAACCCACCTGATCTCCCTCATCAGAGCTGATTCCGGTATCAGTAATACTTAGAGCGGTCCCGCTTCCGCCTTCAGCAGGTGCGATCCCGATCCATTGGTAGACCGGCGCGTAATTCGGGAGCGCGTCTCCATCATCAAAGATATAATAGCCGTAGGCATCCTGCCCGATGGGATCTGTGATCTGAACCTGACCAATGGTGAGGCTGAGGCTGAGAACCTGGGAGTATCCCGCGGAGTTTGACAAGCGCAGATCCAATGGCACGACCATCCCTGTTAACGCAGGGCTCAGGGCTCTGATCGTGAACGTGTTTGAGCTGTTACTGACTGTTTGTCCCGCGGTTATGGTGCCAAAGCTGCCCAGCGAATCGCTGATCGCAAACATAGTATTATATGATCTGAGCACCGCATTGACGTTGCTGAGAGTTGCAGCCCCGGAATTCTTGATGCTGAATACCAGGCCGGATATATCACCCGGTTCCACAATATTGGCAACGCAATCAGTAAGATTGTAGCTGATCAGCTCAGCCCTTCCGCCAGTGACTGCGATGGTGAACGGAAAACTAAAGCTGCCCAACGCGCTGCTTCCATTCAGATTGAAGTTTAAGACTTGCCCGTCCGGACAGGCAGAGCTAACTGAAAAACGAGCCGCCGTTGTGTTGTTGACAATCGCATTAACCGCGATTGCAGGATATGTCATCGATCCTGACTGTATTGTCACATAAGGGCTGTTGCTGGTGAGAGTAGCACTGGCAGCCAGCACGGCTGTGGAGGATGAATTCCGCAGGCCAACTTTGAGCTCGATGACTTCTCCCGGATTGACGATGGAATTGGCATTACCGCTCGAATTTCCGCTGTTGTCATCGTCTATCAATACACTGTTGTAAACAAGGTTACCGGTGCTCGCTATGGATATCTCTGCTGTGTAAGGTTTGTATTCCGGTCTGTCCACTGTCAGGGTCAGGCTTCCTGTCAGATTTGATGGAAAGCTGAGCACTGCCCTGCCGGAGGCATCAGTGTAGGCGATCACCTGCGTTGTTGTGCCTTGCACCAGTGTGACCACAACCCCTTCCATTACCTGATTTGAGGAATTGCGGACTACCACTTCAAGGCTTCCGGAACCAGCTGGTAAGCTGCTTAAATGGGTGGCATTGAATGTCTTTGCCGTCCCGATGTAAACTTTGGCAGTGGGATCTCCGATCAGATTTCCGATATGGGCAAAAAACTGAGCTGCTGCAGGATTGCTGATGCCATAAACACTGTTCAGATATAGCTTTCCGTTCAGCAAAGCGGAACCCATATCACGCATGCCCTGGCTCATGATCCCCTGAAAGATCCCACCGTTCAAGCAATTGTTCAAGGACGTGTGAGTGGAGGATGTTGACATTCCGATCGCTGTGATCGCGCCACCCATGTCGGTGACACTACCTCTGCGAACCAGGAGCTCGGTGGTTCCTGTGCCGGCAAAATTGCCTGTTCCACAGGTTATGATCACAGCGTGACCCATTCTCTGGTTGTTTAACAACGCAGTAATGTTGGTTGAGCCCCAACCGGACATACCGATATAACCTCTATAGTTGAAGAAACCCACACCCTGGTTGATCGCGGCATTCATTGCTGTTGGGCTCGGTCCGCTTTGATACATGGTCGTGTAAGTGTAGCTTGGATTCAGCTCCGAAGCAACATCTTCGATATAGCGATTGGTATAAATGGTTGAAATACCTGAACTTGCAGTATCACCCACCAGGAGCATTCTATTCAGCCAGGTTGAATTTACGGCATCAATGTCCTTCTCTGTGGCAAGAAGTTTTGCTACATAGAGCGAGAACTCAGCTGTTGTGCCAACGGAGATCCTGCCTATCACCACATCGCCCAGCATGTCATTCCCGGCCAGAAAGGTATAGGGATAATCGCCTTCCCCGCTATGGAGTGATTCTGTAAAGGTCGGGATGGCTATGCTTGTTGCCACATCACCGATCAATACAACGTAATCGGGTTTATCGGCCCAGGTGTCATAAGCACTCTGGAGGTAGTTTTTGATCGCGGCTGATGTGCTGCCAGTAGTCTGGGTGCTAACTGCAGTAACTGTGTAGCCCAGCTGCTTCTTCCACTGGACGTATTCGTTCAGTTTTGTAGTATATGCGGGATCATTCAGGTAGCCATAGATCACCAATAAATTCGGCTTCTGATACTGAGTGTCACGAGTTAGATAGGTGCTGTGATTCAGGACCTGTCCTTCGTAGATCGGAGAGAAGCTGCGGGCGAATTTGGCGGATGCCGCCATTTCGTTTACAGCGCTGCGGTTGTTAAAACTGAGGCTGATATCAATATTCTGATGATACACTAATTCGCGACTTAGAGGGTCATACTGAAAAGGACTGAGCGTGAGACAAACCACTCGCAAGTCACGGATTATCATGGGTTCAGATACCCTAACGACTTCCCCCGGATAGAGCCCGAATGCGTTATTTTTGGCATTTAGAGCAGCTCTGAAACCCAGATCAAGATTCAGCATCCTGTCTTGTTTGACCATCCTGCTGCTCAGTTCAACTCCACCCCGGGGAGGAATTGCGATAAAAGTGCTAAAGACAGGTAGGGTTTCGGTTTCATCCACAAAAAGATAGGATGCATCTTTGAGAGAGATTTTCTGAGAGTTGGAAAGCTGATCGGTTTTAATGCTCCAATCAGGTAGCTGAAAACTTAGATTGATTCCGGAGGGTGATTCAGAAACCACGCTCAGTGCAGACTGGGCACACAAGCTAGTGAGACTGATACTGAACAAGATGGCGAGAATTAAAATCCCGCGGTCGACACATTTCATTGATACCTCTGTTTCAAAAACTATATTGGATAGTCCTGAATCATGCAATCCATGGTGCAAATGACCGATAAATTTCACCAATATGCGACTGATTTAAAAAAATATCTGCCCGCATACATATGAAAGCACTGTTCACCTGTTCCATCTCCATTCTTTCACAATAAGATAGCTTATAAGAGACCACTAAGGCTCATGAGCTATGCTCCGGATAAAAAATGCTTGCCGCCCGGGTGTTTTTCGGCTACAATGTATACAGCGCATAAACAGGAGTTACAATGAAGGACAAGTTTGATAAAATTTTCCGTGAGATCAGAGCCAAACACGAGTGCACTCTTACAGAGCGGGCTTTTCATGATGCCAAAGCCTGGCGCAGCAAAGCGGAGGAGCCGGATGACATGCGCTCTCAGTTTGCCGTGGACCGGGATCGCATTCTCTACAGCGGAGCCTATCGCCGCTATCACGGCAAGACCCAGGTCTTTTCTTTCACCAATCTGATCGATGAGGAAATGACCAACCGCAACCTGCATATAGCCTATGTCTCCCAGATCTCGCGCACGATCGGAAAGTATCTGGGTTTGAATACCGAACTGATCGAGGCTATAGCTCTGGGGCACGATCTGGGGCATCCGCCGTTTGGTCACGATGGAGAAAACGCTCTCAGCAAATGCTGCGCGGCGCACGGTATCGGGCACTTCCATCATAATATCGAGAGCTTGCATATTGTGGATCATATCTCCCGGAAAGGGCGCGGACTCAACCTCACCTTCCAGGTGCGTGATGGCATCATCAGCCACGATGGAGAGGTGCACAACACCGTCCTCAAACCCGCTGTGGATAAATCCGAGGCCAACCTGGACGATTACATCACACGCAAAAAGGCCGGAAACAGCGTACAATGGATGCCCGCCACCCTTGAAGGCTGCGTGGTTCGGATTACTGATACCATAGCTTACATCGGGCAGGATATCGAGGATGCCATCCGCTACAATATCCTTTCCCGGGATGAATTGCCCAAAGATGTGGTTGATTATCTGGGCAATACTAATTCCCAGATCATCGATACTCTGATCAGAAGCGTTATCATCAACAGTTATGAGCAGGATTGGATCGCCTTCGACGAAGAGACCTCA
>JAKLEY010000168.1 GCA_022711455.1 Candidatus Cloacimonadota bacterium | reverse complement strand
CCTGATCCCTGCTGTAGGCGAATTCCAGCCCTTTGACGTAGCCACTGACGTCATCCGCTGCTCCGGTCTCACCCCAGCCCTCTGGCAGGATATCCGGATCCATAAATTCTGCAATTGCCAGATCATAGAGGGTATCCAAGGTGCTGGTGTTATACAAAGTTCGCTTGATCACCAGCAGTTTATCGAAGTTCTGAAGATTCCAGGCATAGCTTTCCTGATGCATTGCCAAGCCCAGGGGGACATGATCGTTCATGGCGCGCGATTGACCCAGATCACGTTGTCCCGGAATTCCAAAGGGACAGAAATCGTAATAATCGGATGAGATGGTTTCGAAACCGGGGGTTTCAAAGCTGGGCTGGGGGGGATAGGTGAAACAGTAGCTGCTCAGGGGATCCGGATATTGGAAGGGGCGCGGAGCAGGACTGCCCAGGATACTTATCAAGCCCCGATCCAAAGCGTTGAACTGGTCATACAGCGGGTTGCTCACGCTAAGAGGATTGTAGGCCGGCAGAAATTCGTAAAGATCCATGTCTCCGTCAAAACCTATCGAGCTCAAAGTATCCACCACAGGTTTCAACCCCGGATTCCAGAGCGGCGATCCGTAGTACGTAACACCAGAGCTGTCTGCTGAGGGGATCTGGGCCAGCCAGAACAGTTTACGGTTCTCCTCATCCCTCCGGTAACGTTTGGCAGAGATCCAGCTTGCACCGCTGGAGAGCATTTCCAGAGCTGCAGTTCCGTTGCGATATATAAAATCATTGATGTGATTGTAGTTTGATACACTTAAGGATATGCTTCCCGCCTGATGTTCAGTTCGGGAGAGCATTTTTGAGCCTTCGGTTTTCGTTACTGGTAATGCCAGCAGCGATAGCGCGACGAGAAACAGAAGTCCGGTAAGACTGAGCTTTTTCATTTCTTGCCTCCATTAAACATATTGGTGAAGATATAGGTCAAAGCCTGGCTGACGTCTCCGGATTCCATATAGGAGAGCGGGAAGCCAAAGATGACGACTCTGGATTGATTGTGACTATGCTGATATGCCACATATTGGGAACTGAAGAATTCATACTGTGCCTGAGTGGGAGGATAGGCCGTGGCAGTTGGAAGCTTGCAGCCAAATTGGTATAGATAATCTAAACCAGTTCCGGGATGGAAATAGGTGACAGTGGACAGACCCTGACGGGTTGAAACAATATTGTTGAAGGGATTCTCCAGATTCAGTTCCACGTCAGGGAGTCCCCCCAAGCCTACAGCCTCAATAAAGTAGTTCGAACTGATCGAATTGCTTGAAAGCTTAGCGTAGCTATCGGGTTGCATCAATCCCAGATGCTCTTCCGTAAAAGCCCGGTAGCGGTCTCTGCTGTTAGTAAAATCAGAAACCAGTTTGTTTGTCCCGCTTAAAACCATGTTTCCTCCGGCGTCCAGATAGATATCCAGCCCCTCCAGGTTTTGGCTCAGGTGAGACATTTGAGAAGGGTTGTCGGAATACCAAAGTATAGCCTTGTAATTCATCATTTGCGCAGGTGAGATCAGCATAGTTTGTCCGTCCGGCAGCAGGTTCAAATAGTCGACAGGGCCAAAGGTCTGCGGTGTTACGCCGGTATAAAAGCCGTTGATAACAGTCTCAGGAGCCGAGGAACTATTATGCGGGCAGTCATCCACCAGCAGGATTCCACTCCTGGAAGAGGCTGGTACATAGGGTTGCAGATCGATATTGCAAAAGGCGGGGCTGTTATCAGCGGTTCCTGCCAGATCAACTGCCCTGGCTTGGAAAATGTGGGTTCCGGAACTCAAATTCGAGAGCAGGCAATGCCTGGCATCAGGGTTGATATTGCGAACCCGTAGCCACTGAGTCCCATCGTTATCTGTCTGCAGAATTGGAGCCACAAACTGGCTCAGAGCGGGGAAGGGGGCACCATCCAGCCTGAGGTCAAAATAGGCTATTTTGCTGTGGTAATTCTCATTCGTATCAGCGTCTAAAACAAGATTCAGCTCGCGACCAAAGGGGTCTGCGTTATCAGTGATGATATCTCCGTTCCAAATCCAGCCGTATTCTCCCAGTTGACCCCATTTCAGATGCAGGATGAAATCATCGGAGTGGATCGCTTTGAAAGTGTTTGGCTCAGGAGCTTTCCACAAAGCCAGATTTTTGCGGTCGGAATCCGTGGGAATGACTTCGTTATAATAGATGGGTGAATCCTGGATCCGGGAATAGTGGTATTGTCCCAGCCCGGCAATTGTGGCAGAATATATCAGGGTTTGAGGCGAAAAACCTTCTTCAACTCTGAAATACACAGTGTGATGCCCTGATTCCACAATGCCTTGCCGGCTCACTACATATGATTCAAATTGGGTGAAGATGCCTTCCGGATTTGGGGCTAAGGAGGGATCGCTGTTTGCGCTGAGCCGCACCTTCCGGATATCAGGGCTATCCAGCGAACTGTGCCAGACCCCGGCGTAAATGACATCCTGCTGGGCATTTATCTCATTGATCCGGTACATGAAATGATGAGCGCTGAGCCCTTCCACAAAGATATCTCCGATCACTTCCCTGAGCCCGAATTCGAGCCCTTGCCCGGTGCTGGCTCCATTGGCAAAGGGGATGTCTATTCTGCTGGTGATCAGGCGATTGCTTCGGAAGGCAGAGGAGTAGGACTGGATCCGCGCGTCCGCGCTTTTGACTTTGAGCTCAACTGCTGTGAGCAGATTGTGAATCACCCCTTCCGCGGAAGGAAAATCCAATTGCAGCGTAGATCGGGAGGTCCAGACCCTAGGCTCAGAACCCTGATCGGAGAACAATATCCAGCCCTCAGGATCCGCCCGGAATCCATCCGGAAGCTTGCCGTTCAAAGTGGTCAGGCGATAGGCGTAGCATTCGTTTCCTTTGCTTTGAGGAGCAATAACATGCTGCCGGTAGAGATATTCAGCACCTAAAACAGGGATTTTATCCTCCGAGAAACTAATGGCAGGAATAGACGGATCTGCCGGTTTGAAAGGATTGCGCGTGCCACAAGAGATCAGGATCACAGCCAGCATGCACATGAGCATAAGCTTTATAATTCTCATAAAGATCCTCCCTTGCCGATGATTTGGCAATAAAGCCAGTAATCACCAACTGATACTCCTGTCAAGTAGAAAGTTCAATTATTTCTTTTCAGATATTCAGGATTGCGCACAGCTTGATTGTAAAAGTGAAAACAGATGCTATGAACGGACTTAGCACTCCGCAAAGCAGGTATAATAGGCTGGATTCTATGTGCCACTCATCAGGCACCCCTCCGGCATGCCTCAGGCATACTTCCGGCACAACCGTGCCTGCAGCATGCCTGCAGCGTGCCTGCAGCGTGCCGGATGGTGTAGAGCAGGATGCCGATCCTGCTGCAGATGTCCTCGCTGGTTTGAGGGGTGTACGGGCGCTCGCCGTAGCGCCCAGCTTTGAGTTTTCATAGCTAGTCATAGATAGGCGGTACAGCGACCGCCTGTACAATTGTCTCGCTGGTTTGTGGACGCGTTATCTAATCTCGTGATCGCGCTCGAGTGTTTCTTCTATAAATAGTCCTGTAAACGCGCTCCAGGCTTCAACCGCGTACCCGACTTCAGCCCACGCGAAAACTCCCCTACCCCTATCAAACAATAGTTTAGCAGCATCGGTATGTTGCTCTACAAAGGCTATTTATGGAACTTGCGGATAAAATCTTCCACTTCCGGGATGCCACCCTGGAAGACCAGATAGCCGTTATATGGCTCTCCGTCGGTAATGTCTCCCGCAACCGGGGTGAGCATCAGTCTTCTGACTTCCTCGGGGTCGTTGGATTGGCCCAAAGCCCAGCCCAGCTTGATGTATGCCACTTCCGGCAAGAGGTTTTGCCCGGGTGTGATTCCCATGCTCATAAGGTCGCGACCGGTGTCGTAGACAAACATGTTGACGTAGCCCCATAAGGTCTGCACTGTCATGAAGATGTGCACGCCTTTGTCAACAGCTCTGCGGATGGCGGGATAGATGATCTTGTTCACGTGGCCCAGTCCGGTGCCGGCGATCACAATGCCCTTGTATCCGTTATCCGTAAGCGAATCAATGATGTCCGGCTGCATGTTTGGATAGTAATAGACAATGGCGACCTTTTCCTCAAAGAAAGGCAAGACATCCACGTTATGGTCTTTGCGGCGGGGATTGTAGGTGCTTTTGAGAGGAGTGACGCGTTGCCGGTCCACGGTGGCCAGAGGGATGTCCCCGATGGTTCTGAAGGTGGAACGGTAGGAAGAATGCATCTTGCGGACCCGGGTGCCCTGATGGAGCAGACCGTATTCATCGCTGGTGGGGCCAAACATGCAGACCATCACTTCCGCGATGTCCGAATGCCCGGCTGTGAAGGCAGAATGCATCAGATTGAGCGCGGCATCGGAACTGGGACGGTCGCTGGATCTTTGGGAACCCACCATCACCACTGGAACAGGTAAGTTCTGCAGCATGAAAGACATCGCGGCAGCAGTGTGGTGCATGGTATCAGTTCCATGGCCGATCATGATGCCCTGCACACCCTTACGGATCTCTTCGCCAATCGCGATCGCAAGCTTTTTATACTGTTCCGGACCCATATTTTCTGAGAAGACGGCAAAGAGCTTCTCCGTTTCCAGATTACAGATATCAGCCAGTTCGGGAACCGCGCCGTAGAGCTCTCCCGGAGAGAAAGCAGGTATCACAGCT
>JAKLEY010000167.1 GCA_022711455.1 Candidatus Cloacimonadota bacterium | reverse complement strand
AGCCGGCTATTGCGACCTGATCAAAGTGGTCCTGAGAACCGATGGAACCGTCGAAGTGGACGATAACGGCCGCGGAATTCCGGTCGATATCCAAAAGGAAATGGGCGTTCCGGCAGTGCAGGTCGTGCTCACGGTTCTGCACGCAGGAGGCAAATTTGACGATAAATCCTATAAGGTTTCCGGTGGATTACACGGCGTAGGTGTCTCTGTTGTCAATGCTTTATCCGAGTTTCTTGAAGTGCGTATCCACAAAAACGGCAAAATCCATTTTATGCGTTTGGAACGCGGTATCCCGGTCACCGAACTGCAAATCCTCGGAGACACCAAACGCACAGGAACCAATATAGTTTTCAAACCTGATCAGTCAATTTTTGAGACTGTTGAATTCAGCTTTGATTATCTCACAACCCGCCTGCGCGAACTGGCTTTCCTGAACAGGGGAGTGCGCATCATTCTTCAGGACGAACGGACCGACCGCATCCATGACTTCAAATATGAGGGCGGAATCGTGAGCTTTGTGGAGTATCTGAATCAAAACAAGAAACCTCTTTATCCCAAGCCTATCCATATCGCTTCCGTGAAGGATGGCATGGAGTTTGAAGTGGCTCTCCAGTATAACGAAGGTTATCAGGAAAACATCTTCAGCTTTGCCAATAATATCAACACGATCGAAGGCGGAACGCATTTATCCGGTTTTAAGAGCGGTTTAACACGCGCTGTCAATGCCTATATCAAGAATGCTGATCTGCTCAAGAACGAAAAAGTATCTCCCTCCGGGGAAGATATACGGGAAGGTTTGACTGCTGTTATCTCGGTCAAGATCTCTGATCCCCAGTTTGAGGGACAGACCAAGACCAAGCTTCAGAATTCAGACGTCGAAGGCATCGTGAATTCAGCAGTTTATGAAAAACTGATGACTTTCTTTGAAGAACACCCTTCTGAAGCCAAAAACATCTCCAACAAAAGCATTATGGCAGCCCGCAGCCGTGAAGCCGCACGCAAAGCCAGAGATCTCACCCGCAGGAAATCCGTGCTCGAAAGCGGTTCTCTGCCCGGAAAACTGGCAGATTGCACACTTAACGACCCTGCAGCCACGGAGCTCTTCCTGGTTGAAGGAGACTCCGCAGGAGGAAGCGCCAAACAGGGACGCGATCGTGCTTATCAGGCAATTCTCCCGCTCTGGGGAAAGATGCTGAACACCGAAAAAGCGAGAGTGGACAAGGTTCTCAATAACGACAAGATCCAGCCGGTGATCCTGGCCCTGGGCGCAGGAATCGGACAGGATTTTGACGTGACCAAGATTCGCTATCACAAGATCATCATCATGGCTGATGCCGACGTCGACGGAGCGCATATAGCCTGTCTGCTGATGACCTTCTTCTACAGATATATGCGCCCCCTGATCGAAAACGGTAACCTCTATATTGCCAGACCACCGCTCTTCCTGGTGCGTAAAGGCAAACAAAAACGCTACGTCTTCAGTGAAGATGAACGGGATGCCGCGGTTGCCGAATTGGGAGATAAAGGCGTCTTCATTCAGCGTTATAAAGGTTTGGGTGAAATGAATCCGGAACAGCTGTGGGAAACCACTCTTGACCCCACCAACCGCACGATGTTCTCCATCAAGATGGACGACGCGATTGAAGCGGATCGTATGTTTACGATCCTGATGGGCGATGAAGTCGAACCTCGCAGGGACTTTATCCAAAGCAACGCCCAATATGTTCAAAACCTTGATATTTAATGGAGATAAGATATGTCTGACAATAGAATTGTAAACGTCCAGATCGAAGAACACCTCAAACAATCCTACCTCGATTATTCGATGAGCGTGATCGTATCCCGAGCTCTGCCTGATATTCGGGACGGCCTGAAACCTTCCCAACGCAGGATCATCTTTGCGATGCACGAGCTCAATCTCTCACCCGGAGGTCATTTCCGTAAATGCGCCAAAATTGCCGGTGACACTTCAGGTAACTACCATCCCCACGGAGAGCAGGTGGTATACCCCACCCTGGTGCGCATGGCACAGCCCTGGGTGATGCGATATCAACTGATTGACGGTCAGGGAAACTTCGGTTCGATCGACGGAGATCCGCCAGCTGCCATGCGTTACACAGAAGCACGTCTACACAAAGTGACCATGGAAATGCTGGATGAATTGGAAAAAGACACCGTCGATTTCAAATCAAACTATGATGAGACCCGAAAAGAACCCACAGTCTTCCCCACCCGCATTCCAAACCTGCTGGTGAACGGTTCTTCAGGAATAGCTGTTGGTATGGCAACAAACATGCCTCCCCATAATATCGGAGAGATCTGTGCTGGAATGATTGCCCTAATCGACAATCCTGAGCTTGCATCTCTGGATCTGCTTCAATACATCAAAGGTCCGGATTTCCCAACCGGTGGCTTTATTCTGGGCTCCGAGGGGATCAGGGACTATTTTGAAACCGGTCGTGGTAAGATCATCGTGCGCGGTAAGGTCGAAATTGAAGTCACACCCACAGATCAGGAATTGATCATCATCCGCGAGATTCCCTACCAGCTTGCGAAAACCCTGCTGATCGAGAAAATGGTGGAACTGGTGAAAGAAAAACGCATCGAAGGGATCAGCGATATCAGAGATGAATCCGGACGCGACGGTATGCGCCTGGTGATTCAGGTGAAACGAAACCACGACGCCAATGTGGTCACCAATCTGCTCTATAAATACACCCAATTGCAATCGACATTCGGTGTGATCAATCTCTGCCTCATCGACGGCATGCCTAAAGTGGTACCCATGAAGGATATGCTCCAGCATTTCATCAATTTCCGTCACGATGTGGTGTTGCGCCGCACGCAGTTTGAACTGCGTAATGCCAAAGACAGACTGCACATCCTCGAAGGCTTGCGGATCGCTCTGGATCATCTCGATGAAGTTATCGCCACGATCAGAGCCTCTCAAACTCCTCAGGAAGCAAACGAACAGCTGCAGCTGAAATTCGGGCTCACCGAGATCCAGGCCAAAGCCATTCTCGATATGAGATTACAGAGGCTGACCGGACTCGAACGCGACAAGATCGAACAGGAATATCAGGAACTGCTGCTCCTGGTGAACCGCCTGCAAGCCCTTATCGACAGCAGAGAACTGCGCATGAAACTGATCAAGGAAGAGACAACCGAGATCATTAATAAATTCAGTGACGCCCGTCGTACCACGATCATTTCTTCTTATGGCTCAACCTTCAACATTGAAGACCTGATCGCGGATGAACTGATGGTGGTGACCATTACCCATGATGGTTATGTCAAACGCATCCCGGTCGATACCTACAAGGTTCAGGGACGCGGTGGCAAGGGGCTGTCTGCTTCCAACCTCAAGGAAGACGACTTTATCCAATACCTGTTCGTGGCTTCCACCCATAGCTACATTCTGCTCTTTACTGACCTTGGCAGATGCTATTGGTTGAAAGTGCACGAGATCCCGGAAGCCAGCCGCACAGCCAGAGGAAAGGCTATCGTCAACCTCGTGCAATTCCAGGAGAAAGAGAAGATCAAAGCCTTTGTGACCCTCAAGACCTTCAGCGAAAGCCAGAATATCATGATGTGCACTCGTAACGGTCTGGTCAAAAAGACTGCTCTCTCAGCCTTCTCGCGTCCGCGTACTGCCGGGATCCTGGCTATTAAGCTCAATGAATCAGATGAGCTGATCGATGCCAGGATCACTGACGGCACCGATGACGTCCTGCTTGCAACCCGAAACGGTTATTGCAATCGCTTCAATGAGCAGGACGCGCGTCAGATGGGTCGTTTCACTCAAGGAGTACGTGGGATCAATCTCAGGGATAAAGATTACGTGATCTCCATGAGTCTGATCAAACCGGAAGATATTGAGGCAGACGATAAATCGCTCTCCATCCTTGCGATCAGTGAGAATGGCTATGGTAAACGCACTTCGACCGATTCCTATCCTGCCCACCGCCGTGGATCCAAGGGTGTGATCACACTCAAGACCACCATGCGGAACGGACATCTGGCCTCACTAATGCTGGTCAGAAACGGAGATGACCTGATGATCATCACACAATCCGGGATGATAATCCGTCAGAAAGTGGAAGAGATATCCCTGATCAGCAGAAACACGCAAGGTGTACGCCTGATCCATCTCAACGATGATGACAAGGTTCGCGACATCACCTACGTGCCTGCCGAGCCCGATGATGAAGCCATCGATTCCGAAGTTGAAAAGCTGAAAGCAGCCCCTGTCCAGGAGATCAAACCCCTTGCTGATGACGAGGAAGAAGACACTCAGGACATGGACCAAACTGAGATCGATGATCTGGAAGAAATCGATACTCAAGACGAGGATGATGAAGATAACAACTAAAGTATGCATCTTCCTGCCCTTTCTGTTCTTACTGACAGCTTGTGTGCCAAGGTATTACCTTCCGGTGCCGGGAGACGGGATCAGCAGAGAAGATCAATATGCAGTAATGAGGACGGACAGCCTGTTGGTGGCTGTCCGTCCCCAGGCTTATCCGGGGGCAGGAAATGACTTTGCCAATCGATTCTTCAGCCTCAAAGTACTGGTGCGCAACTCAGGATCTCTGGTAAAGCAGATTAATCCCAATAACCTCTCCATTCTTGCCAAGGGTAGACAGTATGACTATATACCATTGCAGTATGTGCTGGCAAATCTGCAAACGAGTTATCTGCTTGAGGGCGGAAATGTGATGGAAGATCCCTTTGCTCCGCAATTGCTTCCCAACGATCAGGTCC
>JAKLEY010000166.1 GCA_022711455.1 Candidatus Cloacimonadota bacterium | reverse complement strand
AATGCGGGACGTGGTCACCTTCCAGTGGGATTATGAAGAAGTGGCAAGCCTGCACTTTCTGCGCAGCGAAGCCACCCGCGGACAGCGGATCCTGGAAATGCAGGGCTATGTAGATGGTGAATTGATGACACCGCAGCGCTCAATTCAGGTCCAAAGCTCAAACATGAAGAAAACCTTTTTACTCCAGTCTAAAATCCTGAATAACGCTTTTACTGCAGTGACAGATGTCTCCGTCGGGGGCAATGTCGCTACCAACCAAGGTTTTGTGATCAAATCTCTGATCAACGCGCGCCGCGGCATCGGGCAAACTGCCTTTGCCACCTCCAATGCATCTCTGATCCGCAAGTACGGTGAATTCTATCTGCGTAAACAAAGATATTCGGAATTCATGTATTTTACCGATACGGATGAATCGACAAACGGCACGCCTGTTTATTTTTACGGTCCGGACGTGATCCATGGCCGGGTCCACAGTAATTCCGATATCTGGCTCAAACAGGCAGGTGGCGGCACCAACAACGGTTGGCCCACTTTCTATGACCTGGTGAGCACCTCTGGGCATTTTGAGAGTATCCCGGCTGTGATCCCCTACGAAGACGTCTTCCTGGGTGGTTGGCTGGAAGAATACCGCAGATATGAATACCCTACCGAAATGAAATCCATCAAGGCAAACGGCTTACGGGTCGGTCCCGTTATGTTTGACCCCAACAACATAGTAAAGATAGAGGTTGCCGGCAGCAGTTTCAATATGATGCTGGGTCTGGTCGCCCCTCCGGAACTGGAGCAGTTCCCCGTATATAATCCCTATCCTGCAGTTCCTCTGCCCCCGGAACCGCTTTATACAAACAGAGTGATGATGGCGGACACCACCTGGACTCTGGGCACCGGCGGAAGCTCTTATAACCGGTCCATGTTTGTGAACAACAAGCTTTGGATCAGCGGAGTATTTGCAGGCAGACAGACCTGGGGCACCTGCGACACCATGATGCTGGTCAATGATATCACGCTCATGAGCACCGATCTGGGTGACGCCCCGGATGACCCGACTTCGCTGAATCACTCTGATATCGTGGGCCTGGTCTCCGAAAAATCGATCCTGATCCAGTATGGCTACCGTGATCCCATTGACTCCCTGCGTTACACTCCCAATTGCGGTCCTGATGGCACTTCCGGAACCACGGAAAACACTGGGATCAACATCTATGCAGCCTTATGCGCTTTGGGAGACGGAGGCGGCAACGCGCACAGAGACGGAGTCTTCAGCTTTGAATATCAGCACCCCCATCCCTCTGTTCCGGCTGTATTGGTCGGGACTACGCTTTGGGATTATATAGACCTGCATCGCAGGAGATTCCCTCAAACCTCCAGCGCTCCCTGGCCTCCAAATATCGACTACCCCTGGTATAATCCGCTCTGGCCGGAACGCAGACCCTATCTCGAACGCGGGCATATCAACCTCTGGGGCTCAGTCGCTCAAAGACGGCGTGGCTTTGTCCATCGTAACCTTCTGGACTCTGAATACCAGACCTATGGAGTCTGGAACATTCCGATCGATGCCTGCGGAGGAACCAGTAACGTGAACTTTACGGATCCGGTTCTGGGCTTTGCGATGCAGACCAGAAACTACCCCGGAGCCACCGGTGGCGGAACCGGCTATAAAAAGAATTATCATTACGACACACGGTTTTACACCATGGCCCCCATAGATTTCCCGGAAGTCAACCTCCAGGGTGGAGACGCTCCAATGAGAAGCGATACCTGGCTGCTAAAACGTCCTCCCCGCACACTTTAATATTAATGTCATAGAATAAAGAGGAACTATGAAGAAGACAAAAACGCAACGCTTCAAAGAAACGCTCGGTATCGATATCGGTACTCACAGTGTGAAAGTTGTGCACCTCAAAAAGCTGCATGACGGCTTTAAGCTTCTCAATTATGAGATCAGACCCACCATGCCTCAGGGCGTGGAATACATCCCCTCTGATCTGCGCGCGGAACGTTATGCGCCGGTCCTGATCGAGATCTTGAAGACTCTGCATATCAGCCCCAAGACAGTGAAACATCTGGTGAGCTCCGTGGGTGGAGACAACACCAGCATCAAGCAGATCAAAACGATCTTCCTGCCGGATGATGAGCTTGAATCAGCTTTGTTCTTTG
The DNA here is from genome assembly GCA_022711455.1 of Candidatus Cloacimonadota bacterium. Classification (GTDB taxonomy): domain Bacteria; phylum Cloacimonadota; class Cloacimonadia; order Cloacimonadales; family Cloacimonadaceae; genus PHBP01. Next base: position 2,619 of record JAKLEY010000166.1, on the reverse strand, counting down.
AGGCTAAAAAGCATATCCCGATCAGCGGCAGCGATATGGTTCTGGATTATCAGGTCCTTTCCGTCGAGGAAAAGACCAATAACATGAACATCCTGCTGGCTGCCACCACCAAAGAACTGCTGAACGAACACACGAATGTCCTCGTCTCAGCAGGGCTGACCCCCAATCTGGTGGATATCGATTCGCTTGCTGTCACCAACAGCTTTGCGCTGAATGCCTTTGTTGAGGACGGGGTTTACGTTATTCTCAATATCGGAGCACATCGCACCAATATGGTGATCTGGGGTCCGGATTCCAAGCTCTTTGCCAGAGATATTCCCTACGGCGGATATCACTTTACCCGTGATATTATGCGCAGACGTAATCTGGAATGGGATGCAGCCGAGAACCATAAGTTCCAATGGGGTCTTGAAGACGATCCCGGAGCTGCCTCCAAACAGACCATCTCCATGCTGGATATCTCTGAAAAGAACACGGAAGACCTGATCGTCGAGGAAGTCCGGCGCGCGCTGCGCTTCTACGTCAAAGAAGCTGGCAACAGTGATTACCGCAAGGTCTGCCTCATGGGTGGATCAGCAAAGCTCAAAGGGCTCTGTGAATACATTCAGGACAAAGTGAATATCCCCACAGAGGTGTTCATGCCCTTTATTAATGTGGAAATGCCCGAGAAATTCCAAGATAAAAAGGATCCGCAGCTTGCCCTCGCCATCGGCCTGGCCATGCGGATGGAATAGGGAGTATAGACGATATGGGACAAACCTTCTACTTCAAAATTAACCTCAATAAATTCGGCGAGATCAAGGTTCAGGCCGAACGCGAAAAGAAGACTTTCCGTAATGCCGTGATCGCCTGGGTCCTTGGCTTCATCCTGCTCACTGCGGGCTTGATCGTTGTCAATGGCAATCTCAAAGCCAAAGTTGAGAGCCGCAAGAAATACCTTGCCGCCACCGAGGAAAAGCTGAAATCCTTCCAAACCGGAGAGGATTATCTCTCCAGCAAAGATCTGGATAAACTCTCTGAAACCTTTAACAACCGTATCTTCTGGGCAAAGAAGATGGTCGCTCTGGGTAATGAGATCACCGACAAACTCGCGGTCACCAAGCTCTCTTTCAACAACGGGATTCTCACCCTCAACGGGATCACACCCGTCGATTCCAACGTTAAAGAGCTGGATCTCATCAACGAATTTATCAACCGGCTGAAAAGCAATCCCGAGATCTCAAACGACTTCCCGCAGATAAAATCCGGGCAGATCAGCAAGCAGATCACCAAAGACACAGCCATTCTCGAATTCGTGATCGAGTGCTACAGCAACGAAACTCAGAAAAAGGAGACCGCACGATGAGAGAAAGATACTATATCCTGATCCTGCTGATCATCCTCTGTTCTGTCATCTTCATGACGATCGCGGGGAACAACCTGAAAGGCAACCTTTCCAAGATCAAATCTTATGACAATAAGATCAAAACTGCTCAGGAAAAGCTGAACAGTGCCCGCATTCTGGAAGAACAGCTCAGCCAATTCGCGCTGGTCATCGATAACAGCCTCACCAAGGCTCCAAGCTTCAGCTTCGATGAGATCAACCAATTCAAGACATACATAGGGGACATGGCCAATCAAAGCGCCATCTCCATCAACCGCCTGAGTGATTCAAACAAGTTCTCCACTCCCGGCTTGATCGAGACCACCCTTAATATGGAATTGGAAGCCACCTATATCCAGGCCGGCCAGTTTATCTCCGCGCTGGAATCCATGGACCATCTGGTCAAGATCCACGCGCTTGATATCGCTCCGGCTCAGATCTTAAATAAGAAAGACACCACGGTCGCCAGCGGTCCCAACCGTTATAAGGTCACCATCGAAATGTCGATCTTTAAGGTAAAGAAGGAGGTATAAATGCAATTCAGATTTGTTAAAGACCTGGCCATTGCCCTGATCGTGATTGCTCTCCTTGTGCTTGCAATTCGTCTGTACACGGTTCGCTCCGCGGGAGAGAAGATCCCCCAGAAATCGATCTATACCAAAGAATCAGTTTCAGATACGCTCCTGAACCGGATCAAGACCATCGAAAACTCGATCCAGGATCGCAAGATGTTTACCTTTAACATCACCCGCGATCCCCTGCGTCAAGGTAACATCATCAAAGATCGTCTGGATCGCGAGAAGGAATTTGCCGATATGGTGAGGAACACCTTCCGCCTGTCCACAACTGCCATCGACGAAAACGGGAACAAGGTTGCCTATGTGGAATACCTTGACCGGGTCTTCGGCGGCAAAGTGGGAGACGTCATTGAAGGGCGCAGGATCACTGCCATCACGGATAAATCGATGACCTATTATTACGGTGGCGGCTATGTCACCACATACGTTCAAGCGCGTCCGCAGCTCAGTCCGGAAGAACAAGCAGCCGGACAGAGTAACCTTGATAATTATTAAAGAAATATAATAGAACAGTGGGAGTTAATATGAAAAATATGGTAATCTCTAAACGGTATATGTTCCTGATGCTGACGATCATGATGCTCTTTGGCAGCGTGATGCTCAGCGCTCAGGCACAGAGTTCCAAATTATTGACCAAGGTTACCTTCAACGCGGATGATGCCACGCTTTCATCAGTGA
>JAKLEY010000165.1 GCA_022711455.1 Candidatus Cloacimonadota bacterium | reverse complement strand
CAGTTTCTTGATGGCAGGATTGGCAGTGGCGTCATCAATTTCCGGTTTGACGTCAAAGATATCATTCAGTCGTTTCAGAGAGGCTGTTCCACGCTGATACATATCCACGATCATTCCGATTGCGATCATCGGCCAGACCAGCATTCCCAGGTACTGGAAGAAAGCTATGAATCCACCAATGGTGATATCCCCCCGGATGGCTGCTCTGCCTCCAAAATAAAGGGTGATGATCATCGAAGATGAGATCACGAAACTCATGAAAGGATGGAATATCCCGGAGATCTTTGCCATCTTGATATTGGTCTGGACAAACTCCAGAGACACTTCATCGACCTTTTCCAGTTCGCTCTTTTCCTGCACAAAGGCTTTAACAATGCGGATCCCGGAGATGCTCTCCTGAATCCTGCCTGTGAGTGTGGCAAAAGACTCCTGCACCTTGGCAAAACTCTTGTGCATCTTCTTGCCAAAGTATGAGATGGTAAAAGACAGGAAGGGCATCGGAATGATGGCAAGCGCGGTCAGACGCCAGTCTATGGATAGCATGAACGAAAATGAGGCAACCGTCATAAAGACTATGTCCATGGCTGCTATCAAGCCCATCCCAAACAACATCCGGACCGCATTGAGATCATTGGTGGCATAAGCCATCAGATCACCGGTCTTGGAAGTATTAAAGAAATTCTGGGATAACTTTAGCAGATGATCATAGAATTCCTGACGCAAGGCTTTCTCGATCCTGTGGGAATTCCCAATGATCAAAATCCGCCAGAAATAGCGCAAGACCATCACCGCGATCGCCAAACCGAAAATGATCAGCCCGATCCATGCCAGACCTCCCTGAGTGATCGTCCTGTCCTGGATATTATCGATGGCATACTGCATCACCTTGGGCATGGCAAGCTGTGCGATATCCACCAGGATCAGCATCGCAATCCCACCCAGAATTTGCTTGTAGCTTCTTTTCAGATAGGGAATAACCCTGTCAAATGTTCCCATTTTACTCCATATTCTCTTGTTTCAAGGTAGTTCGGACCAAGCTGAGGAAAGCCCTCTGTTTGTCAAGCTGTCTGTCGCTGCCGGAGTTCACTCCGGCAGCATGATGAGCTTGATCAGGTTATCTTTGTGCAGGAGATGTTGCCGGGCCGATTTCACAATGGACTTGCGGTCGATTTTAGCATACAGCTCAGGATACTTCAGCAGTTCACCCGGTTTGGAACCTTCTTTAAGGCTGTTAACGATGTTCGCCATCCAATAGTTATTACGGCGGATGCTCTCTTCATAACGCTTTTGCAAAGTGACTTTTGCCGAATCTATATACTTTTGGTCGAACTGCCCCGCACTTATGCTGTCCATGGTGGCAGTGATGGCACCGATCAGTTCGTCAACCCTGTCTGCGGAACAGGACATGATCGTGAGCAGAGTGAAGCTCTTGGAGGGGAAGCTTTCGATGTCGGACATGGTCTGCACGAAATAGACTCCGCTGCGCTCTTCCCGGATGTTTTCGCGCAGCTTTTCATTCAGGACCATCAACATGGCGTTGCGCGCGATGTCGGAAGCAGGATCCAGCTTGGCTTTGCCCGTGGTGATCAGGCCTACATAACTCTTGTTGTCTCCACCCTTTTTGAAAGTGTAAGTCTTCAAGCCCGTATTGGGTCGCATCCCGACATCGGTTGGCTTTTCATTTCTTCCGGAAGAGGGCAAAGTTGCCAGATAAGTTGCAGCATACTCACGCAGCCTGGCCTCATCGAAATTACCCACAAATGTGAAGGTAAAATCCGAGAAATCTGCAAAGCGGTTCTCAAAAGTTCGGCGCATCTGATCCAAGGTCAGATTGTCCAGATCCTTGATCTTGGTGCTGTTATTATAGGGATTCTGCTGGTTGGCAAGAATCTGCAGGCTGTCATAAAATGCCATTTCAGGATTAAGCAGACGATCTTCCAGCAAACCTTTGACCCGGAAGATGTTGGCTTCGAGGCTGGTTTGATTCCAGCGCGGAGCCATGGCATTCTGGTAGATCAATTGGAACATCGTCTCCAGATCAGCCGGAGAGCAAGAGCCGTCCAGGGTTTCATCGTAGAGATTGACGGTGGGCGCTACATCCACGATTTTACCCGCCAGAGCTTTATCCAGCGCTGCCGCGTCGAAATCCCCCAATCCGGATTCGGTGATATACCAATACAGATATTTGGCTGCGTTCATATCGCCTACGGGAAGTTTGCTGTAACCACCGGGACTGGTGGCCAGAAATACGATCTCATCATTCTTGAAATCTGTCTTTTTGCTAAACACGCGAACACCGTTTGACAGTGTCCACTGTTTGACCCCGGCAGCCTTAAATGACTTTTCTTTGACAATTTTACCGGGTTTGGGGATGGCTGCAAGGATGGGTTCGGAGGAGCTGTTGTCCACATAGGCTTCCATCACAGTATCCTTTTCCCGGTTGGCAATCTGCAGCAGCTGATCTGAGCTTGGGTAACTGAGCCCTTGTTTTTCCACACCTTCGATGGTTATCACCTGATTGTGTGGAGCGATCAGTTTATTGATCAGCGCGTTGCATTCTTCAAGGCTGATGGCAGGCACCAGAGCACTCGCGACCGCATATTCCTGCTCGGGGCTCATATAGGCAGCAGCTTCTGTGATCGGCGCAAAAAAGCTCCAGGTGATGTTTCCGGATTGACGCGTATCCTTCTCTGCCATTGCACTCTCATATCTGCGCAGGATACTCAGCTTGGCACGGTCCAGCTCCGTTTGAGTGAAGCCATGTTGTCTGATCCTGGCAACTTCCTGAACCAGAGTGGTAAGAGCAGCTTCAGCCTGCCCGTTACCAATAACCGCAGTGAGATTTGCCACCGAGACAGGTTTGACCTGAGAGAACTCATAAGCCATGGCATAACTGAAGGGAGGATTTGCAGCCTGAGTTCTTTCCTGCAGCCGGGAATTGATCATGTCGTAAAAGAGGTCACGATTGAATTGAGCGTAGGCATCACCAATAGTTTGGAACTTGGTGGGAGGATATTTCCAGAGGACATTGACCGTGCTGCGTTGCAGTTCCTTATCGAGAACCACCACGCTGCGGGGTTCGTCGTGACCGGGAATAGAGAGCTCGGGCAGGGGACGGGGATTGCTGCGGGCAGGGATCTTTCCGAAATACTCTTTGACAAGAGCTAAAATATCTTCGGGATTAAAATCTCCCACAACCACGACACTCTGGAGGTCCGGACGATACCAGTCGTTATAAAACCGTTTGATGGTTTCCAGTTTAAAGGTGGACAGCACTTCATAGGTCCCGATCGGAGTCTGGCTGGCATAGGGGCTGCCAGCATATGCAACAGCGCTTGTCTTTTGCTGCACACGGCTTTGAGCATCCTGACCCATCCGCCATTCTTCGATGATCACGCCGCGTTCTTTTTCCAGCTCAATGGGGTCAAATTCGACCTGAGATGCCATATCGGAGAGGATCAGAAATCCTTTGCGCAAGGTATCGATCTTATCTGTGGGAATCTTGAACATGTACATGGTAAAATCATAGCTGGTCATTCCGTTAAGACCGTTCATATAGCCCATACCCACAGAATTCAGGAAATCCAGCATCTGGTTCTTGGAGAAGTTCTTGGTTCCGTTGAAAGCCATGTGCTCAGTAAAATGAGCCAAACCACGCTGATCTTCGTCCTCGACGATCGAGCCGGCATTGATGAAGAGGCGCAGTTCCGCCTTTTTCTCAGGTTGTTTATTTGCCTGGATGTAATAAGTTAAGCCGTTCTCCAGCTTGCCGGTGAGCAAAGCCGGATCCCGGGGCAGGGGTTGATTCAGGGCTTCTGCGGGAATTTCCGCGGATAAGGAGATCGCGACAAGCGCCAGCAGCAGGCTGACGATTACTTTTAGACTGTTCATTTACTTTCCCTCTACCGGGTTGTAGGTCACCCGGAACTGTTGGTCTTTATACAGGATATTTGTCTCTCCTCCATAGATATAAGAAACGCCGTCGGAGAGGATGACTTTCGCAAAATAGTAATAGTTGGTGGCAGGAGTGGGAATCCAGGGCAGCACCGCAGAATTGGTCGGAACCGAGGGATTCACATGGAAGAAGGTGGAGGCGCCGGGCAGGAGCTCACCCAGATTTCCGATCCGGGTTGGGTTGACAAAGTTATGCCGGTAGATCTCCACATTGCTGATGGTATCCCCCACGCTGTTATTGATGATCTTAATGGACGCCCGGTTCGGATCAATGTAGATCGGAAGAGTTTGTCCGGCATTAAGATAGACCATGGTTGTGTCCACATAGCTATGGGTAAATTCGTTGTAGATCTGATAGGTCTCACCGACCAGTTTCACCCTGACTTCCTTCTCAACAGTCCCGGTCAGAAAGCTCTCGGTGGGAGTAGCAATGTCGTAATTCCGGGTTGCCCCCGCCGCGATCACCAGTTCTGATCCATTATCCACCGTTACATACACGGGATATGAGCTGCGATTGATGAAGCGTAGCTTTCCTCCTGATTCACAGGCGCTCAGCAGAAACAGGAGCGCTGCCAGGATCATGAACAGATAGAATTTGCTTTTCATGTTTACCTCTTTTAAAGCCTTTGAAGCAAGTCAGCCGCTTCCGGTCTGAGCTCGGTAGTGATGAACTTTACCAGGTAATCCGGATCGTAGGAAAGCTTGGCATGGCGCAGACCCTCCAGCCCCAGGTCCTGTTCCCGGTTCAGCCAGGAGTAGCCGTTTGCCTTCAGATAACGGGCGGTTTCCCAGTTAATGATCTGAGCGCTGCCCTTTTTGTCCGGATCAAATTTTTCATAGTGCTCCGCCACCATATCCGTGGTGAGCGGGCTAAAGATCGAATAGGCATAGACGTGGTGTTCGTGGCA
>JAKLEY010000164.1 GCA_022711455.1 Candidatus Cloacimonadota bacterium | reverse complement strand
TGGTGTTCGTGGCAGATGATCAAACCCGTCATGGGCAATTCTTCCCACATATCAAAGCTGTTTTGGATCGCGGTGTATTCGCTGTTCAAGAAGATTCCCTCGACGTCTCTTTCCTTTCTCCAATCCCGGGTGAATTGCAGGATCTCCTCTTTATGCGAGGGATAGATGGGCAGCACGTGATAATCCGGATAAGTCCTGATAAACTGCGAGATCAGGTTCTTTTTCTTGGCCAGTTTTTTCCCTTTGAGCTCCACCAAACGATCGATGCTGTGAATATAATCTGCCCAGCTGCGGTTGTCTTCCACTTCAAAATAGCGGTGCAGACCCGGATGAGTGAGCAGATAGTCTTCAGGCACCAGAATCAATTCCGCATCGGGAAAAGTAGCCCTGGATTGAATGACTATATCTGCCAGAAATTCGGGGCTGATCTCTTCCCCCAGAGGGAAGCAAACGTATTGGTAGAGCGGATTCACGATGATCAGTTTGTCTTCGTGGACACAGAATTGGTTGTTATAGATCTTTCCCCAGGTAAAAAGATTGGCCAGAGAATAATCACAGGACTCCCGGGGATACCTATCCAGGTATTCCTTGACCAAAGGAGTGTGTTCAAGAGTGAGAGACTGATACTGTAACATATTTGATTTGCATTCCCTTATGTAGATTGTTTGAATAAGAAGGGCGTGTAATTGGGCATCACGTCAAAGCCCAAAGACTGATAGAAACGCTCATATCCCGGCTCACTGATCAAGCCGATCCATTGGATCTCATGCTCTTTGAGATAGTCGACCAGAGCGCGCACTATTCCTTTCCCGATACCATGGCCGCGCATAGCTTTATCCACAGTGACATCTTGAATATAAGCGTCGGAACAGCCGTCAGAGATCGCCCTGCCCATTCCCACGATCTTACCTTCCTGCTCGGCGATCACAAAGCAGAATGTGTTTGCAATGATATTCTCAACCGTTTTCAGGTATGCCGGGTTTTCGTCATGTTCCCACCAGTTTTCGGCTCTGTAAAGCTCCAGGATCCTCTTGGGATCGCTCTTTTTTACCACAGAATAGATCACATTATCCACTAATCCCCCTTATATGATGATGTAATTTCCGCTTCCGGCTTTGGAGACCAGTCCCTTGAGCTCCAGATTGAGCATGATCACGGATAATCTGCCAAAGCTGAAGCCTGTGCTGAGCAGAAGCTCGTCAAAACCGATCTCTTTGGATTCCTGTTGCAGGCGTTTATAGATAGATTCTTCTTCCGAGCTTAATTCCGGAAACAACTCCAGTTGCTCGGGCACCGAAAGCTCGATTCCCATGCGTTCCAGAATGTCTTCGGGAGTGGTGATCAAGGCCGCACCGTTTTTGATCAGATAATTGGGACCCTGGGCATTGACATTGTTGATATTGCCGGGCAGGGCAAAGATATCACGGTTTTGTTCCAGAGCGAATTTCCCGGTCAACATTGCTCCGCTGGACATGGGTCCTTCCGCGATAAACACCGCTGAAGATAATCCCGAGATGATCCTGTTGCGGGCAGGGAAATTCCAGCGCTCCATTTTTGTGCCCGGTTCATACTCCGAGACCAAAGCTCCGTTTTTGACGATCTGCTCTGCTATATTGCGGTTTTGAGGAGGATAGACGGATTCAAGGCCTCCCGCGAGGACGGCAACCGTCCTTCCGCCAGCATCCAGAGCTGCCTGATGGGCTACGGTATCTATTCCCATGGCAAGCCCGCTCACAATTCCGATTCCCTGTTCTGCAACAGACTTGATCAGCTTGAAGGTCATTTCCTTGCCGTAACTGCTGGGTTTACGGGTTCCCACCACTGCCAGATTAAGCCCCTGCAGAGCTCTTTCGGGATTGCCCCGGTAGTATATGATCAGAGGCGGTGAAAACGTGGCTTTCAGGCTTTCTGGATAATCGGGATCGCTGAGGCAGCAGTAACTGATCTCATAGTATTCCATCAATCTGCCGATCTGTTCCAGATTGGCAGTAGTCACGCCCTCACGGAAAGCATCCCGGGCTTTGGCTGAGATCCAGTCTTCAGGGTAAAGCGGATGTGAGGCCTGCCCGATGAATTCTTCCGGATCCGGGTAGCTCTCCAAAATCCGTTGAGCCGTTTTAAGTCCCAATCCGGGAGCCGTCTTGAAACAGAGCCAAGCCTTCAGTTTATCTGCGTTCATTGGCTCTTGACGGTCTGAAACAACCTAAACTTCAGCTGTTCAATATTATGGCCGGTAACAGACGAAATCGGCAAAACTTCCTCACCCAGTTCAGTCCTGAATGTTGCTGCCAGCTCCGCAAGTTTGACCTCACGTTCCTCTTCCGGAACCGAATCCAGCTTGGAGATCGCGATCAGATAAGGTTTTTTATCCATAAAAGAATCGTAGAGAAAGAGTTCGGCTCTCAGGGTCCGATACGCCAGCACCGGATCCTCGGCATAAACATCGATCAGAAAGAGCAGCACGCTGGTGCGCTGAATATGCTGGATGAATTGCAAGCCTAAGCCTTTACCCATATGCGCTCCTTCGATGATACCGGGGATATCGGCCATCACAAAGGACTGATAATCTCCAACCTGTACGACTCCCAACATGGGTTCCAGAGTGGTAAATTCATAATCCGCAATTTTGGGACGGGCGGCAGACATCACACTGAGCAGGGTCGATTTACCCGCATTGGGAAAACCCACCAAGCCCACATCAGCCATCAGCTTGAGCACAAATTCGAGCTCGATCTCATCCACCTTTTTCCCATCCGTGGCACGGCGGGGTGCCTGATTGACGGAATTGGTGAAATAGGTGTTACCCCTGCCTCCGTGTCCGCCTTTTGCCAGCACGATCTCTTCACCGTGCGTGGTGACGTCGGCAAGCTTGACTTTCTTGCCATCTTCATGCACCGCAAAGATCTCGGTGCCCAGAGGCAGTCTGAGAATAGCGGGAGCTCCGGAAGCTCCTGTCTTGTTGGCTCCGCCTCCGCCTTTGCCGTTTTCTGCTTTGATCAGGCGTTTATATCGATAATCCAGAAGGGTGTTGATCTGGTTGTCTCCCAGCGCGATGACGTTTCCGCCCCTGCCTCCGTCTCCCCCATCCGGTCCGCCTTTGGGGATATATTTTTCTCTGCGGAAACTGACACAGCCGTCTCCCCCGTTTCCAGCCTTGATCCGAATCTTTGCATGATCTATAAACATCAAATTACCTTGTTATCATTATTTTTTGGGTTTGCACCCGTTTGTCCTGTTCGATCCTGATCAAATACAGCCCGGTCGACAGTGACTTGAATTCCGCCACGGGAGACCAGCTCAGGCATTCCGTTTCCTGCTTTGGAGTGACCACCGGTAACTGCAGTATCTTTTGACCCTTCAGGTTATAAAGTGAGATCAGCAGAGGAGATTTGTCCAGCCCGGAGATTGTGATCTCCATTCGATCCGCTGATCTTGAAAACGGGTTTTTGACAACAGCTTTCAGTGACCCCGCCTGCGGCAGTACTGCGTCAGAATTGGAGACGAAGGCATTCAGGATCACGTATTCGACGTTGTTGTCACTGAATTGAAAGAAATAGCTGTTTGAGGGGATATGCGATCCCACAAAGCGGTAAATTCCACTCTCCACGTCCATATCTGAGGGGCTGAGTTCTGTGTAGGTGTAGACAAATTCGCTTCCGACCTGCACAAACTCCACCAATTTCGCCATCAGCGGAAAATCCTGATCAGCATCGGTGTAGCTGATATCATAAGCTCCGGTGACAGAATCATAACTGTTCCAGCTTGGCACCGGAAGCTGGTTTCCCAGGGAATGATAGTTATGATAGACAAACTCCACCATGCCGATCGCTCCGTAATCACCAAAATTGAAGGCCGGAGTCATGGAAGGCAGGGTAATCGTGATATTCATGCTGGCATCCGTGCACATCAGAGTGTTCAGGTCATTGGGCCATGCTCCGAATTGAGGATCAGCGGCAAGATCAGCCCAATTGCATGCCATATAGAGAATTCCACCACTCACCTGACTTTGGATATTGCCCAGACGCTCAAAGCTGGGAACACCGCTCTGATCCATACCGATCTTATACAAACCGGGAGAAATGATCCCAAGAATGTTCTGGGTGTAGATCATGGCAAAAGCCACAGAATCAGCCAGAGCCAATGGATTGGCAATCACGGACATCCACAGATTGTAGGAAGTGAGTGAATTCATGGTGGGATAAGTGCCCGTCTGATTTTGGATTGCCCGATACAATCCGGTATCGTTTGCGGTCACGGTTGATCTGACGATATCCAGGACAGGGGAGTAGATCGAGACCGAATCCCCGATTGCGTCCAGCCCAAAGGATGCCATGTCTGATGCGGTTGGAGGGAAGCTGACCGCAGAATAGAAAGGTGGCTGCAGAAAAGTGACTGCTTCAGCTCCTGAATCGATCGTCTTTGACATGATGTAGGGAACGTCCGTGCCTTCCACATACGGGATCAAAGCCTCAAACTCTCCGGGATTGATCTGGCTGACCGGGGCTGAGCTCCAGTCTCCATCCCTGTAAAAGAAGTTGTAAGCGGAAAGACCCTCATCCATAGAATTGAAGCGAATATGCACATTTCCCGAACCGTCACGGGCACTGTGCCTTACGTCCATAAACTGGCTCAGGGACTGCGCTGTCAGGCTCAGGCTGAACAGCAGAATCAGGCAAGCTAACAAATTTCTCATTTTTCTTCCTTTGCTTTAGGGGGATAGTCTCCCGAATCCAGCATTTTCTTAAAATAGGTCCAGCTGGTCTCATTGGGTTCCAAAAATTCAGTGGGTGCCGAGCTGTATTCCGGATGTTTAGCCTCCACGTAATCCCTGATCGTGAGAGGCAAATCAGCATAGCCTCCGGGCAGCTTGCGTCCTCTGCACACAAAGACCAGATTGCCAACCTTGTCCCCCATCTGCATGAAAGGCATCCA
>JAKLEY010000163.1 GCA_022711455.1 Candidatus Cloacimonadota bacterium | reverse complement strand
CCGCTTTCCTCCCTTGCGCGCTGCCGAATTGCCGGATTTGGAGCTCGAGATCTCGGTCCTGGGTGAGCTGATCCCCATCTCCGGTCCCGCTGAGATCCAGATTGGCAGAGACGGACTTTTTATCGAGCATCCGCGGGGTAGTGGACTGCTTTTGCCACAAGTGGCAACAGACTGGAATTGGGAAAGCGCTGAATTTCTCAGGCAAGTATGCCGTAAAGCAGGATTGGCAAAGGATGCCTGGCAGGATCAGGCGGCAACTCTCTACCGCTTTGAAGCGGAAGTTTTCTAAAGCTCTACAGCTTGGTCTTGTCGCGGTAGGGCAGCTTGAAAAAGCTCAGACTGTTGACAAAGTGCGAACCTCAATATTCTCCGGCAAATGTCGCCCGTCATTCCAGCGAAGGCTGGAATCCAGATAACTGCTCCGCAATCACTTATAGATATCTGGGTTCCAGCCTTCGCTGGAATGACGGGTCTTTACTTATCACTTAATGTCTAAATCCCGGCTTTGTCAACACTCTGATCTTCTAAAAAGCTGTGACTTCTTCAGCCCGGATATAGACATATCCCCACTCTGTCAATATGATCAACGACAGCCGGCTCGCTGATCGTTTCGTATCTCAGCAAGTCGATCTCCCAGGGCAGATCAAGCTCATCAAGCTCACGAATCAAAGAATTGAGGTCTTTCTCGGTCAGGGCTGAGCCTTTCACACACAGATCGATATCCGAGCCATTTCTGAAGTTCCCCTTTGCCCTGGAACCAAAGAGGATGATCTTCTCCACGGCAGGCTTGGAACGCAGGACTCCTGTGATTTTCTTCCAGGTCTCTGCTTTGATCCCGTACAGAAGCTGGTTTTTGCTCATTGGACTTGATTATCCAGATATTGGCGAAGCTGCTGAAAACAGGGTAGATACGATGAGCTGATGTCATTGGCGATCAAGCGGGCCTTGCTGCTGTCGTAGAGATGAGTACTCAGATTCCGGGCCCGGATCATATCCATCCAGGTCTCTCCCTCTGCGATGATGTCATTGGCAAAGGCCAGACGTATCGCCTCCCGGGAACCGACTATCTCTGCGAATCCCTGCTCTTCCAAAAAGTCTTTGAGGGTCTTCCAGGCCAGTTCAAAAGTGTATTCAAAGCGTTGAATCATCCCCTCGGTCTCCAGATCCGAGAGTTTATCCAGCTTGGCTGCTGCTTCCAGCAATCCAAGCGCTCGCTTGTAATTCTGGTATCTTTGACTCCAACGGATATCTGAGCTCATACTGATCACCTTTCCTATATTCTTTGATTGCACGCAGTCAATCAACTCTCTGTGAGAAGTCAAGCACTTTTTTTGGGGGACTCAAATCGTTCGGAATAGGATTCTTTGCACAGCCTCACCCAACATGCAAATGAGTATCACCTGTCACAGTGGTGGTATACGTTTATAGGGCAGAAAGATTGTCCCAGTGGTCATTGGACGTTTCAGGATGTTTTTGTATCACGATAATAACAGGCAAATACATGCATGAAACCTGGTCATTCGAAGTTTTCGGTAAACCAATTTGATGTTTTCAGTGGTCCTTGATACTCATGTCAATTCCCGGCAGGAAGCTGTGAGCCTGCATGATCTCCCACGCCAGACGTGATGAAATAAAATCCATGAGTGCTGACAGGCAAGGTAACGCTATTGGTATTTGTCCAGCCCAGGTATGTATCTGACTGCAATCCTAAACCGCTGTGATACACTCCATACCAGGCAGACTGATTGTTGTTCCAGGTAAGCGTCACGGTGCCGCTGACTGATCCAATATGGATGGATACATTGGTCGGGGAAGTCAAGGGCTGTGGTGTATTTCCAGTCAACTGCGGGAAGCCGTTATTGGCTGCAGGACTCATAAACCAGATCGTGTCAAAATCCCAGCCGATAAAGGTGGATTGGATCTGCATTTGAACGGTGGTAATGCCATAGGAGCCATCCGAACCGGGGGAGGTGGGACACCAGGTAGTTTCCGTATTCCAGTAGGAATTGAACACATTACCTGTATTTGCACCCACGATGCCACCCAGATGGTCTCCCCAGGTGCTTATCTCACCTGAGTTATAGCAAAAGTTCACGGTGCCGGATACATTGTTGCCGACCAGTCCGCCGATATAATCAGCGCCCTGGACAGTGGCAAGCGAGTAGCAATATGAAATAGTGCCTTCGTTTTGGCCCACCACCCCGCCATAGGTGCTGCCATCGTTTTCGCAGTAACCTGTGGTGAAGCTTTTTGTTATCGTACCCAGGTTCCAGCCAGCGAGCAGTCCGGCTTTAGTGGTTCCCTGCACTCCTCCGTTTACGTAGCAATAGCTGATGGTTCCATAGTTTTTGCCGACCAATGTGCCGACGGCATCGCCGCCTCTGATAACCGACCAATCGCGGTCAATCCCCAGATGATTAATTGAAGAGCCTGCAGCGGTATATCCAAACAAACCGACGTTATCTGTGTCAAAGCGGTTGATAATCAGGTTCCAGACGACTTTGCCATTGCCGTCAAACTGCCCGTAAAAAGGAGAGGCAGCACTGCCGATGGGCAACCAGCCTGAGTCTCCCCAGGATGTGAAGCCTTCTCCACTGGCAAGATAAGCCGTGAGGTCGATATCGTTCATCAGTTTGAAGTATTTACCGGCATTGGCTGCCCCCAGATAGCGGCGCACGATGTTCAATTCAGCCGGAGTGGTGATTTGGAAGGGATCTGCTGCGGTGCCGGTTCCAGCGGAGAAACTAATCAATTCAGAAGCGGAATACTCCCAGCTTAAGAAAGGATAGCCCTCATTGATATATGACAGGATATTCCAGTAGTCATTGCTGCCATTGGCTGTTTCACCTGCAAAGTCCCAGCCGGTAAAGGTGGATTGCTGTTGCATCTGAGCCGTTGTTTTGCCGGTTCCGCCATAGGAAGTGGCGATGCCGCTGCTTTGGGTATCCCAATATGAGCTTGTAATAGTAGCACCTGGCTGGCCGCATAGACCGCCTCTTTGCCCGCCGCTCACAGTGCCTGTGGAATAGCTATTGATTATTGTACTACCTTGAGTGTGCCCAATCAAGCCCCCTATGTAACTAGCTCCGGACACATTGGCCCGGGAATAGGAGTTGGTGATGCTTCCATTGTGCTGACCCACCAATCCGCCGATGCTGTATCCTGCGCCGGTAATAGTGCCCGTGGTGTAGCAGCGGTTTATCGTGCCATTATTCCAGCCAACCAAGCCTCCACACCAGGTATTGCCCGCAACGCTGCCGGTGGAGTAACAACTGTCAACCACTGCTCCGGTTTCATTGTTGCCGGCAATGCCGCCTATCTTGTTGCAGGAGACGCCCCCGCCGGAACGGGTTATTGAGCCGGAAAAGCTGCTTTGGGAGATCGTGCCGATATTGCTGCCGACTATGCCACCGCCTTTTTCGGCATTACCGATTCTTACTGAAGCTGCTGAACTGCAGTTTCTGACCGTGCCGCCATTGTGACCCACAATGGAGCCTGTTTCTCCATCGCCCAGGGTGTAGCAGGTGCTGCCCAGGTTGAGGTTGCTGACTTTGCTACCTGCTGCCGTGTAACCAAACAGCCCATGATATGAGCCGTAATAAGCGGTTCTCAGGTTGTTTATCGTGCAGTTGTTACCGTCAAAATTACCGTAAAAGCTGTTGGTGGCATCGCCCAAAGGCAGCCAGCCGTTGTTGCCCCACATTGTGTAGCCTTCTCCACCTATGCTCAGGTAAGAAAGCATGTCGATGTTGTTCATCAGCTTAAAGCATCTGCCGGCATAGGTGGTACCCAGATATTGTCTGATATTGTTCAAATCCGCCGGAGAAGAGATTTGATAGGGATCTGCTGCCGTTCCAGAGCCGGGGAAATATTTCTTTTCTATCCTGACGTTGTCCAGATAGAGATCGCCTGTGTAGTCGCTGACAGCACGGAATACTACTTTATTGGTTCCGGCAGGCAGTTGGACGGTCTTGCTTGCCCATTGGTCTGACCCGGGCCACCAAGTTGAGGTGTAGGTTGGTGCGGTAACCAGATCCCCGTCCGGAGCGCCGCTATATGTAACCAGATGGTTAAGGGTCTCTCCACCGTTGGTGGAATACAATATTTCCAGGTCTGAGTGTCTGTCCGGGGCATAGAGATAATTGGCATAGGCGTGGTCAAACGACAGCCTTCCGCCGAATGCTCCCAGATTCAAATAGGGAGTGGAAAGGTCAATATTAGTTCCGCTGGGATAGTTGAATGGAGGTGTAGCACTGCCGCTTCCCGTCGCTCCGTATCCATTAGAAGCGGCTCTGCTCCACTGGGGAGGCATAAACGGAGAAACCCAGTTAGTTGGCGGGAAGGTCGTATTGCTAAAATCCTGAGTTAAAGGAAAAGTGCTAACGCTGTTATTCACATAATGGATATTAAAATCGTCTACGAACCATTGTCCCGGACCCCAACCAGACGTACCCTCAAACATCACCTGTATCTGATGTCCGTTATATGCAGATAAATCCAGGCTTTCCGTCACGCCTGACCCGGGATTGGATATTCCGGCTCCGTCATTGGAATTGAAAGCTGCCAGTGTCTTTTCCCAAACCATAACCCAGGTTTGGTGACTACTGTTTATGTCGAAGATTTTCACTCTGCCGATGTCATAGGGCATGTCTGCCGAGAAATAATGTGACCATTTGAAGTCCAGCCGGTACTGTGCACCTGGAATGGTTATCCAGGGAGATACCAGGTTGGCAATAGCACCGGGGGTGGCGATGCTGAAGTTGCAGCGTGCCCAGTTGGATAGTGGAGACCAGTACAAGTCTGGATTAGTTCCGTAATCATACCAGTCGGCCGGGGGCCAGGTGATGCTATTGAAGTTTTGCAGATAAGGCGCTGTATATTCTGTCCGTTGCGGGTAATTCTGTTGGGTGGTCAGTTCCGTGCCGTTATTAGCGGTTGACGGCAGATAGGCAGCCTTGTCCAGAGCCCCAAGGCTGG
>JAKLEY010000162.1 GCA_022711455.1 Candidatus Cloacimonadota bacterium | reverse complement strand
TGCTGAGTGCAGGTAAAGCAGATCTGTTCACGCTCACCGGCTCCGGAGCAGTGGATTACAATATCCTGGAGAACCGCTTTACCGAGGGTGATCATAAGCTGCATTTGGGGGTGAGCGGAGAGCTCTTCCCATGGCTGGACCGGTCTTTGGATTACATCACAAAAGCATCCGGGAAGTCCACCTTGATTGCGGAGATCGGCACAGCCGAGGAACAATTCCTGATCAGAACCGGCAAGCTTGAGATCGTGGATGGCAGAGTGGAATTGCAGGATCAGGCAGAGGCGGTTCAGGATATCAACATCGATGCCAGCTTTGACAACAACCGCTTTATCATCAACACCGCCAACATGAAGATGGGCAAGGGTAAGATCAATCTCAGCAACCACTTCCAGGAGGATGTGAGTGATCATTTCCAGATCGCTTTCCTCGATCTGGGGATATTTGAGCTCAGCATTTCCGAACCGGGAGCCCTGATCAATGTTCCTCTATTCACCCCGCCCCGCTCTCTGGCGAACATTTCTCTGAAAGGTCAGCGGGGTGCCACTGCCACAGTTATGGGACCATTTGACGACATGAAGATCAGCGCGGAGGCAACGGTCTCAAACGCCTCTGCGGTTTATCCACCCAACACTGATGACTTGCTAAAGCTGATCTATTCCGTGCGTGATGTTGCCACCAAAAAACCGGTAACGGAAGCCGCGCCCCTTCCTTTCCGTCTGGACCTGATCCTGCATTTGGAAGAAAACGTCCGCTATGTCACCTATCCGACCAGCATCAAGATAGATCCTGGCAGTTACTTACATCTGATCTATGATGGTCTCACCTGGCGCTTGAGCGAAGCGAAATTCTCCTCAGAATCCGGGAGCATAGATTTCTTTGGCACGGTGTTTGAGGCTGAAGCTCTGAACATCACGATTCTGGAAGCACGGGAGGTCTTGCTGATCGAAGGTTCATTTGTGAAGAGGGCTCCGGACGGCTCAACCATCACTCTGGGCATCAATACAGACCGGGACACTTCCAAGGGATTCTTTAACCGCCTGCAATTCAGGCTCAGTTCGGACAACCCGGACGACAGATCCATCACAGATATTCTGGCGCGTCTGCGCTACAACACTCAGGCGGACGAACTATCCGGGGCGCAAAAGCAAAATCTGCTCTCCGATGAAGCGATCAATTTGATCGGTGGAAACCTCAATTCTTCGCTTCTGTCTCCCATGCTGTATCCTCTGGAAAACAGCATGCGCCGCTTTCTGAAACTGGATGTGTTCACCATCAACGTAGGTTTTATCCAGAATCTGTTCACCGAGTACACATCGGATCCCGGACAACTGGCCGGTTACGCCGATATGAAGCAGATCAACACCGATATCATGCGCTTCAGTTCGTCCATTCTGCTGAACAATCTTTCAGTCTCGATGAGCAAATATCTGGTAGGCAAATTATTCCTGGATTACAAATTCACTCTGCAGGAAGCCACTGACCTGCAAAAGAATACAGTTATGCTGGTGGCCCACGACACCTCGCTGCGCATGATGTTGCCGCTCAAGCTGAGGATCGCCTACAATCTGAAATATGAACCTGCCAAAACACGTTTCACGCACGGAGTGATGCTCAATCGCTCCTTCCGGTTCTGAGCCTTTGCCCAATAAATCCTTTGACAAAAATCCCCCTTATATAATCCTTGAAAAAACTATGAAATCCAAAAGAGGAGGAGATTATGGCTGACACCCTTAAAAAGCCTGATCCCATCACTGAAAATAAACCTGTGAAAAAGGTTGAGAAAAGCCCGGGGCTTGCTCCCAAACGTAATATCGGTCTCATCGAGCTGATGATGCTCCTGATGCTGGTCGGCCTGGTTTTTGTCTTTGTGTTCCCGATGCAGCAGATGAAAGTTGACAAAGCTCAGGAGAAGATCGTCCAGCAAAAAGTTGAAGCGATCGTTCCCTCTTTTGCCGTGATCCAGCAGAAGATCGAAGAATTCGTGAACGCTCCGGCAAACGAATTCAAGGATTATCCCTTTGACCTCTCACAGCTCAATATCGGCACTGTCAACACTCCCGAATTCACCTTCTCCTGGGATGAGACAAACCGTAAAATAGTCGCCACGAGCACCAAGGCATATGGCAAAGAAGGCATCAAACTCAACTATTCGATCGAAGACAAGATCTTTGAGATCGACGATCCCAAGCCTGCAGATAAACCCGTCATCAAAGACGAGTGGCTGCCTGAAGAATAGATTCGGTCTGCTTTTTTATAAATGGTCAGTTCCTCCGGGGATTGACCATTCTTTTTTGGGTCCTGCTGATGGTCATACTGTTATCATACCGCTATCATACCGCTTGCTAACCGCTTTCAAACCCCTGCCGGAGCAGGATGATACAGACTTGCCAGGGGGATGACAAGGATCGGGCACTCCGATCTCCGCAACCGGGGCAAGAAAAAAGGGTAGCCTCTAAAAGAATTTTTGCTTTTTGGGTTCAAATCTTGCATCTTATATAGACCATATATGTGCGTATTGTTTATGCTTTTGCAGTTTAATAAATAACGAAAATAAGGAGTGAACATGAAGAAAATCATGATCATGCTCACGTTTCTCCTGCTTGTAGCGCTTTTATCGGCCACACAGGGAACGATCAAACTCAATAGTGACCCCAACGCGGCCGAGTTGCTTCGCAGCTCTGAGACAGGACTGACGCTGCGTTACAACGTTTCTGCTTTGGAATACAGCGATGTGGCTACCTCCGGGGGAAGCTTCACCGCGCTCACGGTTCGGGATTTCAGCACCACGAACAAAACCGGCTTTCCCAGCCTGCCGCTGATCCGCCAGTTGATCAGTGTTCCCGAAGCTGCCACCGTGAATTTTGAGATCACCAGTGCCAACCGTCAAAACCTCAACCTGAGTGATTTTGGCTTGCGTAATCCCATTCTCCCGCGCCAGGAATCAGTTGCCAAATGCGCTGATCTGAGCACGATCCCCTTCGTGATGGACCGCGATTTTTACACCAGCCGCAACTGGACCACGGATCCTGTGATCAGCGTGGAAGAGATCGGCTATATGCGTGGCGAACGTCTTTTTGCCATAGATTTCAGTCCGGTTCGTTACAATCCGTCCACCGGAGAGCTTGAGGTCGTGACCTCCGCGGAAGTCAATTTCAGCTTTATCGGAGCAGATCTGGCAGCCACCCGGGCGCTCAAGGCCCGCACCTATTCCCCTGCCTTCTCAGGGGTTTACGCCAGTTCGATCCTCAATTTCAATCCCGAAAGCGAAAGAGCTTCTCTGAACCGCTATCCCATGAGCTATGTGATCATCACTCCCGCAAACATGGAAGCGACTCTGCAGCCTTTTGTGGAATGGAAGACCAAGGAAGGCTTCAACGTTATCGTTGCCAACCTCACCACTATCGGCAACACCACCAACGCCATCAAAACCTATCTGCAAAATCTGTGGAACAACGCCACGGTCACCAATCCCGCCCCCAGCTACGTGCTCTTTATCGGTGACACCGCTCAGCTGCCGGCCAACAATGGTCAGACCAGCGGTGGACACATCACCGATCTCACCTACGTGCGTCTGCAGGGAACGGATTACGTCCCGGAGATGTATTTTGGACGCTTTTCTGCCACCACGACAGCGGAGCTGACAAACCAGATTAACAAGACTTTGATGCACGAAATGTACAGCATGCCCAGCGATGCCTATCTGGGTGAAGCCGTGATGATCGCTGGTGTTGATGCCAGCTGGAGCCCCACTCATGCCAACGGACAGATCAACTATGGCGTCAACAACTATTTCAATACCGCGCATGGGATCAACAGCCACACCTATATGTATCCCGCTTCCGGCAATTCGGAATCTCAGATCATTGCCAATATCAATCAGGGTGTGGGCTATGTGAATTACACCGCTCACGGCAGCGAGACCTCCTGGGCAGACCCCAGCATGACGATTGCCAACATCAACGCCTTTACCAACGCCAATAAATATCCCGTGATCGTCGGCAACTGCTGTCTCACCAACGCTTTCAACACCGGCATCTGCTTTGGCGAGGCTCTCCTGAGAGCAGTCAACAAAGGCGCGGTTGCATATATCGGCGGAACCAACAGCACCTACTGGGACGAAGACTATTACTGGGCAGTTGGTTACAAACCACCCGTGGTTGGAACCGGATCACCTTTTATTGCTAACCGCACAGGCGCCTATGACGCTGTCTTCCATGATCATAACGAACCCTTTGCCGATTGGGCAAACACCACCGGCTCCATGATCTTCATGGGTAATATGGCTGTGGTCGCTTCCAACAGCACCCGGATCAACTATTACTGGGAGATCTATTCCGTGATGGGTGACCCCTCTCTTGGGATCTATATGGGAATTCCTCCCTTGAATAACGCTACTGTTACTCCCACCAGCTTCATCGGGCTTTCCAGCATGGACATGACCGTGGATCCCTATACCTACGCTGCGATCTCCATGAATGGTGTTCTGCACGGAGTCGGCCTGGCTGATGCCACGGGTAATCTGACCCTCAGCTTCACTCCCTTTGAAGCTCCCGGAACCGCACAGCTCGTGCTCACCCGCTCTCTCAAACGCCCCACGATCATCAACATCGATGTCGTTCCCAATGCCGGTCCTTACGTGATGGTCAACGCTGTCACCGTCAACGATGGCAACAATGCCATTGCCGAAGCCGGCGAGACAGTCGGGCTTGACCTCAGCTTCAACAATGTCGGAATTCAGGAAGCCAGCAATCTGGTGGCAACAATCAGCACCCTTAATACCTATGTCAGTTTTGCCAACACCACAGTAACCGTTCCCAATCTTGCTGCCGGAGCCACTTCTGTGCTCAGCAACGCGTTCAGCATGGCGATCAGCCCCCTCACTCCGGATCAGAACGTTGTGGATCTGGTGATCTCGATCACAGACGGCACCAACACCTGGGTTTCAAACCGCAGCGTAACCGTGGCCGCGCCCAATGTTCAGATCGCATCCGTAATCT
>JAKLEY010000161.1 GCA_022711455.1 Candidatus Cloacimonadota bacterium | reverse complement strand
ACCGGATATGTAGCCACC
Source organism: Candidatus Cloacimonadota bacterium (assembly GCA_022711455.1). Classification (GTDB taxonomy): domain Bacteria; phylum Cloacimonadota; class Cloacimonadia; order Cloacimonadales; family Cloacimonadaceae; genus PHBP01. The sequence continues at coordinate 5,064 of JAKLEY010000161.1, read as the reverse complement.
TGTGCAGATCACTGCAGACACATCCGTCGTTCTGATGATCCGGATGCAATCATGGACGCTTTTACAAAGCAGATACGGAAATCGGAAGTGCTTAAGCGTGAGTTTGCGATAGAGTTTTTGCACTTTTATCGGGTGAAACGGGATTCCCTTACCGGATACCAGATTCTCTTCCAGGCTGTCCCGATTGCCGATGTAGGAAACCTGATGACCAAGTTTCTGCAGTTCTCCCGCGATGGCCAAAGCCGGAAAGATATGGCCACCGGTTCCACCACCGCCTATGATGAATCTCACACATATCTCCGTTTGGCGCTGATATTGAGGATCACGCCCACACCGATCGAATCGAAGAGTAAAGCGCTGCCTCCGTAACTGACAAAAGGCAGAGTGTTCCCTGTGGGCGGCAGGATAGAAATTGAAACGCCCACATTGACCAGAGTGTTGAAAAAGATATTCATTGCCACTCCCGCGCACAGAAACTGGAGGTATCGGTTTTCCTGACGGTTGGCTACCCTGAAGGCTCTGAAAAAGAGCAGACAGTGCAGGGCAAAGACCACAAAGGCACCCAAAAAGCCAAATTCCTCTCCGATCACGGTATAGATGTAGTCTGTTCTGGCTTCGGGAAGATAATAGTGTTTGGCTCTGCCTCTGGCGATCCCGGTTCCCAGCAAACCCCCGCTGGATAACGCCGTTAGGCTTTCCTTCACCTGGTAGTCATCCGCCTCGATTTTAATGTCCTTATCACTTCGTAAGAACAAGCTGTACTTCTTGTAGATCTCAAGGCGCTTGCTGCGATAGTCATCGCCCTGAGTGAGGATAATGATTCCGCCCAGTAAACCTACGAGGAGGATCAGACCTATCAGCCGGTACCTGAGCCCGGCATAAGTGAGGACGCCAAGCAAGGTGAGCCCTGAGATGATCAGGGTGCTCAGGTGTTTTTCGAGGATGATCAGGATGAAGATCACTGCTGTGAGCATGATGATTGGAGCAAAATCCGAGAGGAACGACTTCACGTCTGCCTTCAGCAGCTCTTCGTGTTTCTTATCCAAATAGGAGGCGAAAAAGAAAACCAATGCCAACCTGGCAAAGAAACTGGGCTGAAAGCTGATAAAACCGATTCCCAGCTGACGCGTGCCACCCTTGACTGTGGTTCCCATCATCAAAACCAGACCCAGGAAGATGATAGCCAGATAGACCAAATAGGGATTGAGGGGTTTCAGTTTGTCCAGATTCGGGAAATAGAGCACAAAGATGGCGGAGAGGATCGAGATCAGGAGAAAAGCCAGATGCTTGCAAAAATAGGACATGGAGCTCTGCACTGAGGCTATGTCCAGCATGGTGAGCAGACCGATGAAACACAGAGCCAGATAGGCAAAGAGGATCACCTTGTCAAAACTTACAATGTAGGCTTGGGTTTTAGTTCTTCTCATGTTCCCGGGCTATCTTGAGAGCGATCTGGCGAAAGGTCTCGCCCCGGTGCTCGAAGTTTTTGAATTTGTCATAGCTGGCACATGCCGGTGAAAGCAGGATGGTATCACCCACCATGGCTTCATTGAAAGCTGTGCGTACGCAGGTCTCAAAATCGCTGATACAGACCAGCGGGACTTTACCCATCCAGGCCTGCCTCATTTTCGCTTCTGTGTCTCCGGTCACATAGACCTTCCGCGCCTTCTCGATCAGGATATCGGTCAAAACGGAGAAGTCTTCCCCCTTGTCTGATCCGCCCATGATGATTCGAATGGGGTTCTCAAACGACTGCAGGGCACTGCGGACACTGTCTGAATTGGTGGCTTTGGAATCGTTATAGAAAAAGATCCCGTTAACGGCAGCCACCAGTTCCAGCCGGTGTGAGAGTGGCTTGAATGACTTCAGGCTTGAGACCGCGGCATCCATGTCGAGGCTTAGTGCGCTTACCGCCAGCAGCGAAGCCATAGTGTTGGCGTGGTTATGGGGACCTCTGAGACTGAGATTGTATATGGAGATCGTTTGCTCCGGTTTGAGGCAGATGAACTTATCGTCTTTACATGCTTTGACGGGATCCTGGCAAGTCTCCAGAGAGAAATGCAGTATCTTTGATCTGATCTGAGCCTCGAGTTTTCGAATCAATTCCGAATCATAATTCAAAACCACGGTATCGTTTGCGTCCTGATTTTCGGTGATCCGCATCTTGGATACGGCATAGTGGGCAAAAGACTCATAACGATTGAGATGATCGGGAGTGATGTTCAGGATCACTGCCACGTTGGGTTTGAAAGTATCGATCAGATCGAGCTGAAAACTGCTGATCTCCAGGACTATGAAGTCTATCCCCGGCTTGTGGATGGGATAGCTGCAGAAAGCATCTCCGATATTTCCGGCGAGGATGCTCTTCTGCCCCATGGACTGCAGAATATGGTGGATAAGACTGGCTGTGGTGCTTTTGCCATTGGATCCCGTGACCGCTATGATCTTACTATCAGCCGCTTTGATCTGGAAGCCGAATTCGATCTCGCTGATCATGGGGATTCCGGCTGTCTTTCCTTTCAATATAATGGGTGTGTCAAGCGGGATACCGGGGCTCACGATCCACTCGTCGCACTCCAGCAGACGGTCTGTATGACCACCGAATTCACATTCAAAATCTTGTTCCAGCTCTTTCACTGCCGGGATCTTATCTTTCCACTGCACGTCGCTCAGAAAGGCGTTGCCACCCAGTTCTCTGATCTTATACGCGGCGGAGATCCCGCTTCTGGCAAGGCCCAGGATCCCGTAGCGTTTTGTTTTCTCAAACATATGTTTATCCTTCAGTTATCGTAATTTCAAGGTGCTGAGCCCAACGGCAACCAGCAGCACCGCGACAATCCAAAATCTGATCACGATCTTAGTCTCGTGCAGACCTTTCAATTCAAAATGATGGTGCAGGGGTGCCATCAGAAAGACCCTGCGTCCCGCTCCATACTTGCGTTTTGTCCATTTGAACCAGCTTCGCTGAATGATCACGGACATGGTTTCAGCCACAAAGATGAGCCCGATGATCATAAAGAAGATCTGCTCCTTGAGCAGAACCGAAATCACAGCCAAAATCCCGCCCAGGGCAAGGGAACCGGTGTCCCCCATAAAGACTTGGGCCGGATAGCTGTTGAACCATAAAAATCCGATCAGGGTTCCCACCAGCGCGGATATGAAAACCGTCAGCTCTCCCGCATTGGGAAGGAATTCCAGATTCAGATAGTCCGCAATGATAAAGTTACCCTTGAGATAAGCCATGATCCCCAGACCAACCGAGGCGAAAGCAAGGGTGCCTGCTGCCAGGCCATCCAGTCCATCGGTCAGGTTGACCGCGTTGGAAGTCCCTGCTATCAATAAAACCACAAAAGGTATAAAGAAGATCCCCAGCTGGATATAGATATTCTTCAGGAACGGGATCTGCAGGGCTGATACCCCCATTCTGTCGCTACCACCATAATAGATTGCCAGAGTCAGCAGGAGACCTATGCTGATCTGACCCCAGAGTTTATACTTGGGAAGAAGTCCTTTCTTTGATTTGACGAAATTCTTCAAATAATCATCTATGAACCCGAAAATCCCCAACCAGACCGTGGTCAGGTACATCATCAGGATCGCGCTGTTGGTGAGGTTGTTCCAAAGCAGAGAGGCAAACATGAGAGAGACCAGAATGATCAAACCACCCATGGTAGGGGTTCCGCTCTTGATCCGATGTCGATCCGGGGTGTCTTCATCGATCGTTTCCACGGCTGACTTTCTCTTCAGCAATTTGATAAAGGACGGACCCACGATCAGAGTGAAAAGCAAGGCCGTGATGAAAGCACCGATCGAACGAAAAGTGACATAACGGAACACGTTGAAGACGATGCTATATTTCGCAAGCGGAAACAACAAGTGGTATAACATATCAGTTTTCTCCCTTCAAGGCAGGTATCAAACGTTCCAGATGAATGCCATGCGAGCCTTTGACCAATACTATAGCTGCATGATCCAGCTTTGACAGGATCCCGGATTGCAGGACTTGCCCGACTTCATCAAAGTGGTAAACTGATGCGAGTGCTTCGGGAGCGTATAAACGGGAGAGATCTCCCACTGTCACAAGCCCGTCCAGTTTCTTTTCTGCCAGGATCGCTCCGATCATGGAATGGTAGTTACGCGCTTCCCTGCCGAGCTCCAGCATGTCTCCCAGTATAGCCCAATGTGGCTTCTGCGGTTCAACTTGAAGCCAATACTCAATGGCTTTGTGCATAGAGACCGGATTGGCATTGTAACAATCAAGGAGCAGGGTTCTGCCACCTGATTCCAGCCTTTGTAACCTGTTTTCCAGATCCAGCGGTTGATACAAACCTTTCTGTATGGTGTCCGGCTCCAAGCCCAGGAGCAATCCCACTGCTATGGCAAACGCCGCGTTATCGGCCATATGCGGAATCTCGGTGGGCAGAATGAAGCTGAAGCCATTGACGAGCATTCTGGTCTTGCCGTTAGCCCGCTCCAAAACGGAATAGCTCACTGAGGCAGCCTCGGAAGTCCCCACAGACTTACCACCATCCCTGAAAGCATCGAAACGCTCGTCTCCCGCGGGAAAGACACGATGTTGCAAAGGTCTTTGGAAGAGAGCGATCTTTTCGCGGAAAACACCTGCTTCATCTTCCAGAAACTCCAGATGTGAGGGACCAATATTGATGATCACGGCGCAGGCGGGATTCACGATCTCACCCAAAGCCGCAATTTCTCCAAAATGGTTCGTTCCCAGCTCGAACACCGCAAACCGATGCTCGCTCTTCAAGCGTAGGATGGTTTGACACAAACCTATCAGGTTATTCTCGTTTTTAGCGGTACGCAGAGTGGGGGCGCCAGCCTCCAGAACCGCTGCCATCAGCTCCTTCGTGCTGGTCTTGCCGGTGCTGCCGGTGAGTGCAATCTTATAGACACCAAACATATGCAGATATTTCCGGCAGATCTCTGCCAGACATACCAGAGGATCGTCGCAGTGCAGGCTTCGTTCGTGTCCGCAGTCCCTCTCACCCACCGTGTAAATGCTCTCGCTGGTGAGGATCACTGGAATAAAGTCATTGCCGTCAA
>JAKLEY010000160.1 GCA_022711455.1 Candidatus Cloacimonadota bacterium | reverse complement strand
TTGGTAGGCGAAGCTTTTCACGGTGTCATTGATCAGGAAGATGGGGTTGAAGTCGTTTTGGATCAGATCCATCTTGCCGCTTTCTATCTTGGAAACGTCCAGAATGTCGTTCACTATCTTCATCAGGCTCTGGCCCGAACTGTAGATTATATCATAGTATTCCCGCTGTTGAGAGCTGCATTCCATCTGCATCAGAACCTGGATGAAGCCCATGATCCCATTCAGCGGAGTGCGGATCTCATGGCTCATATTGGCCAGGAAGTGACCCTTGGCAATACTGGCTGATTCTGCTTTTTCCTTGGATTCCAGAAGCTCGGCTTCGAGGCTCTTCTGATCTGTGATGTCGATCATATAGCCATAGAGCAGCGGTCCCTGCTCAGAGTTCATCAGGATCACGTTGTAATCCATCACCCAGTGGATCTCTCCGGTTTTGGTGATCACCCTGTATTGTTTGATATCTGAAGTTATGGATTCCGCCAGTTGCTTTTTGAATCTATCATCGATCCAGGGGCGATCCTCGGAGAACACGATGTCTGAAAACCCGGAAACTCTGCTTTCAGCGGCTTTGGGGTCATAGCCCCATTGCTTGATCCCCTCAGACACAAAGAGCAGACGTTGATCCTTGATGTTGAACTTGTAGGATACCAGAGGACCAGTGCGGAAGAATTGGAAATCCTCTTCCAGACGCCTCAGTTTTTCCTTGCAATCATGCAAGTCAGTTTGCTTTTGTGAGAGCCGTTTTTTTTGCTTTCGCAGTCTCAGGATCAACAGAATGAACATCCCCAGAGCAATTGACAAACCAAAACCATGGATTATACGGGTTCTGGCGGTTCGCAGGCTGCGTTGGATCAGATTGGGATCATAAGTCCCAAACCATTTATCCTGCAGCTTTTGCAAGCGGCCGTCCTGAGCTATTCTCAGGAGTGCCGCGTCCACTTCCGCTATCAATTTAGGATTTCGGGAGGCCATACAATAGAACTTTGGCAGAATCTCACCCGGTAGGGTTTTGATCCCTTTCAGTTTCTTATAGCGAAGGACGTAGCCTCCGCCCATGTAGTTTACCAGAGCGGCATCACCGGTTCCGGAGGCAAGTAAACGCAAAGCATCTTCCTGAGACGGAACAGAGATCCGCGAGCCCCGAAAGCTCTTGTAGGCCAGATATTCTTCCGAAATGTCACCCTGTTGCACGAGGATTTTTGCAGTGTTCAGCTCGACCGGTTTCTTATATTTGCTGTTAACGCGAACAAAAAATGCTCGCCAGGTGCGGGTGTGCGGCTCAGAAAAGATAAGGTCTTTTGCCCGTTTTGTGGAAAATGCTATCCCCGGAACCAGATCTATGTTTCCGTTATCCAGCTCTTCCTTGACCCTTGCCCATTTGTAGAGCCGGATATCAACGCTTCGATTCAGTTCCTTGCCCAGTTCTTTGCAGAGATCAATGTTGTAGCCGGAAGGATTACCGGACGCATCCAGAAATTCATAGGGCGGAAAATTGTGGTCGCCTCCCACTCGAAGCGGGGCTTTCTCGACCGTCTGAGCAAAGACAAAACCAAAACACACTGCAAAGCAGCAGACAAAAAATCGTCTCAAATTTTCCACAACTCCTGTTTAACTATTCTTCATCCACTTTGCCACGTAAGCTTCCATATCGAACTTACGTTTCAAACCGGCGGCATTCATATAACGTATCGACCCAAAGATGGGACGCTCCACCCAGGGACGGTCGTGCTTTCCAAAGCACCAGGCAAGTCCGGCATAGCCGTTGGGATCACGTCCATCCAGTTCAAAGCGGTTGTTCATCCAGAGCAGCCAATAATAGGCGGTCTCGGGATCAGGCGCCCATTCCAGCACCTTCTTGCCCCAGTACATGCGCATATAATTGTGCATTTTCCCGGTTTCCAGCATTTCTCTTTGAGCAGCATTCCAATAGACGTCATTCGTAGCAGCCGCGACTAATCTGTCAAGAGAATAGTGCAGCGGGCGTTTATCCGGTTCATGTTTTTCCAGGCTGGCACGAGCCCAGGCGGGGAGGCATAAGTAGCTGTCATAATCCGGGTTATGATAACAGAAATTGAAGCTCAGCTCGCGCCGGATGATCAGCTCTTCACAAAAAGCTGCAACTGCAGCCGGAAGGCCTTCCCAATCAGCTTTATTACGGATCATCCCGGGTAACTGCGCAGCCGGGATACCACTCTGATCCAAAACGCGCAGCGTGACTTCCAGAGCGGAGATCTGGCCAAAATGCAAATAGGGTGAGAGTCCGCTTTCTATGCCCAGGGAAGGATCCCCTCTTTTGAGATGGTATCTTTCCAGATTGAGGGAGATAAAACTATCCAGATGCTTAATTGCCTGGCTGTAGCCTCCCCGGAAGCTTTGCACCGGTCCGGGATCAGGCTCGACTTGGGTCCTCTCCAGTACCCAGATCCATAGCTCCCGGAAGCTGCCAAATTTTGCCATGTCTTGTAGATGAGAATCAACACTCACAGAGATTTGAAGCTTTTCCCGTTTGGGCCAGATCAGATGCTCAGACAGCAATTTGCACAGTTTGGGACGGATGGTGGCAGCGGCGTATTCCTCTTTGGAAGATGCTTTCAGGATCGGGATCACAGGCTCGGTCTCCACCTCGTAATAGGGGAGATCTCCAATCTCAAGGTATATCTGTTGCCGGGCTTCTCTTTGCCAGCGCAGATAGCCTCTGTCTGTCACTAATGCAGCTGCCTCCTGAGCAAGGCGCGGAATAAGGGTAGTTGCCTGACAGATGGCAAGATACAGCTTCAGAGATTCACGGTCCAGGCTCTGAGCCAGCTCATAAAGGCCTTCCAGCATGAAGTGGTAGTGCCTCCGGGTGGCATCCGGCACCTGGTCATCCAGACAGAAGACGATCAGGAGGGGAAGCTGCCCCTCATTTGCCAGTGCGATAGCCTTGTTCAAAGCCGCATTGCAGGATGATCTCTGGGCTGCCTGCATCCAGTAGAGGATGTATTTAGTTTGATTCATATCCAAACCTTAGTGTAAACAGTGCTCAGGATTTACCTGAGCGAACTGCGTACCCGGATCAGTTCCGCCATGATACTTATCGCGATCTCAACCGGACTGCGTGAACCAATTGGCAAGCCGATGGGAGCATGAACCGATGCCAGTTGTTGCTCCGAAACACCTGCCTCCATCAGCTTTTCGAAGCTCTCCGCCACCTTGTGTTTGGATCCGATCATGCCCAGATAGCGGCAAGGAAGATCCAAACACTGTCTCAATACCTCTTTGTCATGCGCGTGTCCGTGGGTCATGATCACGATCCAGGCTTTAATGTCTGTAATGACAGAGCCAATATCTGTGTAGTCTGAAAGAAGTCTGCGGTATCCGCTCAAAGCCGGAGCAGCAAGGCTTTCGGGTCGGTTATCGATCAGTGTGACCCCAAATTCAGCTTTCGCGGCAAGCTCTGCCAGAGCAGTTCCACAGTGTCCGGCTCCAATGATATAGAGTTTATCCGGATTGTGCAAAGGCTCGATAAAGACAGCAGCAGCGCCTCCGCAGATCATTCCGGTCTGCTTCATTCCGGATTGCTCCCCACCGAGGTCAAAGCTTAGCTCCAGGGGAGTCTCCGGTCTCTGCGTTCTGACAAAGGCAATGATCCCGTGCTCCAGTGCCCCTCCGCCCAGATTGCCAAAATACAGCTTTGGCCCAATGCAAGCCTTCATTCCTGCCCGCGCGGGGCTGGAACCATCGGTGGAGACGATCGTTGCCTGCCAGAGGTCTTGCCCCTGATCCAGAGCTGCCTGGAGGCGACAGTAGTATTCGCTGCGACTCATCTCAGTATACCCGGGTTCTTTAGATTAGAATCTCTATACATTTCAAAATATCCTTATCCATTTTATTATGTCCATTTATTTCAAGAGCATAGCCTTCCGGATCGAGGTCTTTCCTCCTGATTCCAGCCTCAGGAAATAGATTCCGGAGCCCACGTTTCGATTTGCCTCATCCTTGCCAACCCAAACCAGCTTATGGTTTCCCCGGGGGAGATTTGAATTGATCAGGTCTTTCACTTTCTGTCCTTTGAGATTATAGACGGCCACGCGCACTCTCCCTGCATCCGGGATGCTGAATGCTATCGTAGTCGTTGGATTGAACGGATTGGGATAATTACTTTGAATTTGGGGAACAGGCGCAATCAATGACGCTGTATTGGAGTCATTCTGGTGCAGGAGCTCAGAATATCTATCCCAGTTTCTGCTATGCATCACATCAAAGACCTGCATATCGGGATATTGATACTGCACATATTTGGTGCTGAGGAGGCGCTTATCTTCTTCCATTGCAGCCAGCTGCAGCACAATCTCCAGATCCAGGACTGCTCTCAATGAATCAATTTCACAAATTGGATTATCAATACGCAGCTGAATCAGATCGACAGCAGCCTGGAAATCCTTTTCCAGCACATAAGTTTTTGCCAGATATTCCTCCAGCAAAGCGCTTAAACTGGGTTCATCAATGGCAAATTGCAACGCCTTCGCATCGAAGTAATCTGTCAGTTCCCAAGCCGGATTTGGGATCATCTGGGTGCAGCGATACAAACCATCAATCGCGATTGTAATGTATGTCTTTTCCGCTTCCAGTTGCTCGTCAATGATAGCCTTATAGATCTCTCCCGCTAATTCATACATCTGTTGAGATTCATACTCGAGGGCGGTGAAAAGCCTGTCCTCTTCCGGGGGAGGAGCCGGCATTGAGGGTGACGGATCATACACATCCACATATACATAATAAATGTAGGCGGGATCATTAAACGTTACCTGCTCGTTTTCAAACCAGTTTTTGCTGGCGTCGATTTTGAAATCAGAGGCATTTGGCATGCCATAATAATTGCCATCAAAGTTAAAATCTACTGCACTGACGTTAGTATCATTATCCATTAGGTGATAGAAATCGTTATGACCTTTAAAGAGCTGGATCGTTGATTCATAGGGCATTGTATCGTAGAAAACGATATTGTCATTACGATTCATGAACACGTTATTGGCATTATAGCTGAGGTTCAGATTTGCTCCTGCATGATTAACAATGCCTGAATTATTGCGGTTGAGGTAGTTTGCCTTCAACCGAT
>JAKLEY010000016.1 GCA_022711455.1 Candidatus Cloacimonadota bacterium | reverse complement strand
GGCTGTATCGGTGGTTTCGCCGATCGGACAGGCTTTGCTGGGCAAAAAAGTGGGGCAGGTCGCGCTGGTCAAGGCTCCGATGGGTGAGCGCCAGCTGGAAATCATTGAAATAAAATAGATAAAGATAAAATTGGAGTATCCATGAAAAAGAAAGATTCAAACAAAAACCACCTGCTCTATGAGCGCAAGAACTTCTGGAAAGAAGCACCCGTCGCGCAGAAAGACGCAGCCTTTGAATTTGCCATCGAGTATCAGAATTTCCTGAACAAAGCCAAGACCGAACGGGAAGCCATTGCCTACACGGTCGAAGTACTCAGGAAAGCCAAATTCACCCCTCTCTCAGCCAGGAAAACTTCCAAACGGGTATACAGTATCTTCCGTGGCAAGACCATTGCCATGGCTATTTTGGGAACAGAGCCCATCTCCAAAGGTTTTAACATGGTTGCGGCGCATATTGACGCGCCCCGGGTCGATCTCAAACAGAATCCGCTTTATGAAGATTCGAACAGCGCCATGGCTTGCATGCGCACCCATTATTACGGAGGAATCAAGAAATATCAATGGGTTTCGACCCCTCTGGCTCTGCATGGCGTGATCATCAAGGCAGATGGCAGCGTTCTGGACGTCTCGATCGGTGAAAAAGACAACGAACCGGTCTTCATCATCCCCGATCTGCTGCCGCATCTGGCACGGAAAGAACAATACAGCAAGAATTTGGCAGATGCTATCGATGCCTCCAAGATGAACCTGATCTTCAGCGGCATGATGGATCCCGAATCCGAAGAAAAAGAAGCGCTCAAATCCTATGCCCTGAAGCTGCTCAACACCAAATACGGCATTTCTGAGGCCGATTTCCTCTCTGCAGAGTTGGAGCTCGTCCCTGCCAGCAAAGCCCGGGACGCGGGTTTTGATGCCAGCATGGTGGTAGGTTACGGTCAGGATGACAGGATCTGCGCCTACACCGGAATGCGGGCGATGCTGGAGAACGCGGATGCCAAACTGAAACGCACCATGATTGTCTATTTCTCTGATAAAGAAGAAGTTGGCAGCCAGGGTGCCACCGGCGCGCACTCTATCTTCATCCAGGATTTTGTGGCTCAACTTATGGCTCACAATGGTGAGGACCACAGCAGCACAGCTCTGCGCCAGGCCTTTATCAATGCTCAGATCCTCTCCGCTGACGTGACCGCAGCCATCGATCCAAACTATCCGGGAGTGCATGAACGGCAGAACGCGGTGCTCTTCGGGCACGGGATCGGAGTCTCCAAATTCACCGGCAGCGGGGGAAAAAGCGGTTGCAACGATGCCAACGCGGAGTTCGTCGCCAAAGTGATCCGTATCTTCAACGAAGCCGGAGTCTTCTGGCAGAGCGGTGAACTGGGCAAGGTCGATGAAGGCGGTGGAGGCACCATTGCCTACATCATGGCCAATCTGGGAGCCGAAGTTCTGGATTGCGGCACGGGTTTGATGGGGATGCATTCCCTCTATGAACTTTGCAGCAAAGCCGATCTTTATTCCACCTTCAAGGGTTACCAGGCCTTTTTAAAGGCTGATTGAAGAAATCTCTCAAGTGATATGGATCTAAGGAGTTCACTATGAAAAAGTTCCTGATCGGGATCTGCGTGTTGGCTGTGCTGACCGGATGTGTGAGCAATAAAGCCTTTAAAGCAGAGAAACAGCGGGTGGGCCGCATGGAATTTCAGCAGATGAAAGACATCGAAAACCTCTCCACGCTGCGCGAAGAATATCAACAAAATGTCTTGTCCACAGATCAGATGATGCTCAGTCTGGAAGATGAGTTATCCTCCCTGCGGGGAGAGCTGAACACTCTCACTTCCGGAGTTGCAGAAATGCGGGCTGAATTTACCGACTATGCTCAGGTAACAGACACGCAGCTGCAGATCATGCGGGAAGAGCTGCTTGCCGCCACCCGTAAGATCAGTCAGACTGAGGAGCGGATCGCCGTGATCAGTGAGCAGATCACTGAGCTGAATACTGCCTCGGAGGCACAGAAAGCTCAATTGAGTGAGCTTGAAGAGAATCTGGACACTTCTGCCACCTTTAACGAGGATGTGATGATCGATCTGGATCAGAGGCTGGAAGATCTGCGGGACAGCATCACTCAAATGCAAAACAGCCTGAATTCGCAAGAAGCGGACGCTCGTTATAACGCCCTGAACCAAAAGCTGGAATCCATGAAACTTGTTTTGGATGGCTCCAAAAGCTCCACCACCGGTGAACTCAGCAGTCTGCGCAAGAATATCGAGACCATGGAAGCTGAACTGGCTGTGATCGGGAACGATCTGCACGCCATCAGCTCCAAAACCGCTTCCGGTGCAGCCAAGACCGACAGGGCAGTGATCAGCTATAACAATGCCAAGGTTTTCTATGACAAAGGCAGGTATGAGGAAGCCATTCTGAAGCTGGAAGCTTTCACCAAAGCCTATCCGGATCATGAGCTGGTGCCCAATGCCCTTTATTGGATCGGGGAAAGCTATTACACTGCCAAGAATTATCAGAAAGCGATCCGTGAATTTGAAGCAGTGGTCAATAGATATCCCGCTCATCCCAAAGCTGCTGACGCGCAAGTAAAGATTGCCATGAGCAATGCCAGCCTGGGTGATAACGCTCTGGCAGCCAGTCAACTGACCACTTTCAAAGCAAGCTACCCCGGTTATGCCAATATGGCGCTGGTGGACAAGCTGATCAAGAGGTTCAGTAAGTAATTGCAGATCAGAGTTCTGCTCCTGATCATTCTACTGGGCTCCTGTCTTGCGCTTAGTGCCAGGGGCCAGAGTTTGGAAGCAATCCAGATCGCGGACAGTCTGGCAGCCCGGATCTCGACATCCGAGCCGCTCTTTCTGGAGCTGCGGACGGGGGAGTGGACTCCCAGCCTGCAGATCGCTCTACGCCGGGCTTTATTGGCTCGGGGAGCTGATCTGAGGGAATTGGAGAGTGAATTTGTGGCAGAGCAGGATAGTTCAGGGGGAGCAGCCCTCACGCCGGGTGCAGACTACCCTCTGTCCAGGCTTGGCCTCAGCTCCGCGCTCCTGGTTCAGATCGATATGGATTACGGCTGGCAGACCATCGAACGCAAGAGCTTCCTCTCCTATAAACAGGAACGCCATCAGGTCTATAATTTTGGAATAAAACAGATCAAATTGCCGGATCATAAATTGCAGGCGATCTCGGTCTACGTTCATGAAAAGAAAGATCCCGGCTCAGCTCAGACTCAGATTAGCCGGTTAAGATGGTTTGAGCCTGTCTTCGCCTCGCTGGCACTGGGTTCAATCATCTATCTGCTCTGGACCACTGAATGACAAATTATTAAGGAAATGTAAATGAAGAGATTTCTCATCCCCGTTATCCTGATCCTCTTGCTGGGGGCTTGCGCGAAGAACAAGACTTATTCCGGTGTGGAAGACAAACTTGCCGCTGCTGATTCACTTTATGCTCTGGGAAAATATTCCCGCGCGGCGGTGCTCTATGACGAGATCTCCTTCGAACGCAAGTCCGGCCAAACTGCTTATGCCCTTATCCGACTGGCAGACAGCTATATGAAGATCAATCGCTTTGCCGATGCCAGAGCACGGCTGGAACAGGTTACCAAGTCCTTTCCGCAGCATCCGGAGCTTAGCAAGGTCTATTTTAACATTGCCCTGTGTCATTTTGAGGAATCTCTTCCGGCTCAATATGATCAAACTTCGACCATAAAGAGCATCGATGCTTTCCGCACATTTGCCCAGAAATTCCCTTCTGATCCCAAGTTTGAGGAAGCTCTGGTCTATGTCCGCAAAGCGCAGTATAAACTGATCGAAAAGAAATATCGCAATGGCTATATCTATTATAAAATGAAGGATTACAGTTCCGCTCTGATGTATTTTGACGAAGTCATCGGGCTGGGCAACACTGATGATCTGGACCGGATGTCCCTCTATTACAGCTCGCTCCTGCATCTGGCTCAGGGCAACAAGGAAGCTGCCCGGGGAAGTTTTGATCTTCTCAGTGCCAAGTATCCGTCTTCCAAAGAGACTGCCAAACTGAAAAGGAAATTCAAATAACTCCTCCCAATCGCTCAAATCGGGCTGAATTGCTGCGGGGCTACTATGCGATCCTGGGAGGAAGCTTTGATCCAATCCATCTGGGACATCTGCACATAGCACATCAGATCCTACAGAGGACGGGAGTCGAAAAACTGATTCTCATGCCCAACGGTATTCACCATTTCAAGAAAGGGAAGGTGGTGCTGGGCTTCCAGCAACGCTTTCAAATGGTGCAGGATGCCATCGCGGGGGAGCCGAAGATCGAAGCCTGGAATCACGATGAAGAGGGCAGCGGATTCACGGATGACCTCCTGAAAAAACTCTACGCGCTATATCCTGAACGCAATTTCTGTTTTGTGATCGGAAGCGATAACCTCAGCAAGCTCCCCAAATGGCATCATTACAGCTGGTTGACGGAGAATTGCCATTTTCTGCTGATCAATCGCCCCGGCTTCAAGATGCCCGCAGAGATCCTCAGCCAAATCAAACACACCGTGCTGGAGACCCAATTGATCGATGTGTCCTCCACCATGGTGCGCAATCGCGTCCGTAGTGGGATGGATATTGCTGATCTGGTGCCGGCAAAACTTGTGAACACGATCTATCTGAACTATTCGAAATGAGGAAGAATGATGAAAAGCCCCAAAGAACATAAGTTTTTATCCAAAGTTCCGCTTTCCCAACCTCAAAGCCTGGGTGAGGAGATCGCCAACAGTATCACACACGGCACCGGAGTGGGTCTGTCGATCGCTGCCCTGGTGATTCTGGTGGTCTTTGCCGCCAAGCAGTCGGATGCCTTCAAGGTCGTGTCCTTCAGCATCTATGGCGCTTCCATGATCATGCTCTATCTGTCTTCCACGCTCTACCACGCCTTTCCGCAACCGATGGTCAAACGCTTTTTCCGAATTCTGGATCATTCCTCGATCTTTATCCTGATCGCGGGGACTTATACTCCCGTGATGCTTGGCACGATCAGGGGCGGTTGGGGCTGGACCTTCTTCGGTCTGGTCTGGGCTTTGGCTATCCTTGGCATCAATCTCAAGATCTTTGCGCTTGGCAAGCTCAAGATTCTCTCCACTCTCATCTATCTTGCCATGGGCTGGATGGTGCTGATCGCGATCTATCCCATCCGTCAGGCTACCAATAATGTCTTTCTGATCTGGCTGGCGATCGGGGGGTTATGCTATACTCTGGGCGTGGTCTTTTATGCCTGGAAGAAGCTGCCCTATCATCATTCGATCTGGCATCTCTTTGTGCTGGGCGGATCGATCTGCCATTTCTTCGGCATGCTGCAACTGATGAAATAGAACGTTTCAGATTTCCAGGCGATCCTTGATCTTGGCAAAGGTCTTGGGTCCGATCCCCTTGATCTCCATGATCTCCTCAGGTGTCTTAAAGCCTCCCTTTTCCTCCCGGTAAGCGATTATAGCCGCCGCTTTCACTTCTCCGATCCCGGTCAGAGAACAGAGCTGCTCCATGCTTGCGCTGTTCAGGTTTACCTTTCCGCTGTACTCAGTTTTAGCCTCTGTTTTGGTTTTGGTTTTAGCCGTCTTCAGTTCCAAAGGCTCTTCATTTCCGAATCTGATCAGAAAAGGCAGCATCTTACGGTAGCTCGCTGCTCCGATCCCCTTCACCAGAGTGATCTGATTGACCGAAGTGAAGGGATTATTTAACCGGTAGGCTATGACATCAGCGGCTCTTTTTGCCCCAATGCCCGGTAAAGACATCAGCTCATCGGTGTTGGCGCTGCGGATATCAACCTTCAGGGTGTCGTCGGTGGCTGTAGCTGCCAGCAGAGAATCGGCAGCTTCGGCATGCAGAGGCGGATTCCAGCCCGCAATTTGCAGACAAAATCCCAGCAGCAGAACTGCTCCCAAATAGAGCAGCACTTTCTGCTCGCTGTCCGTAAATATGTTGCCTGTCAGGTCTTTGGCTATGCGCGTCAGCTTCATCTACAGCTCGATTAATATTTTGTTGCTACTTTTCGATATCCGACCCGCAGGCAGGATTCTGTCAACCACTTTTTTGCTTGACAGCTCCAAGCAAGTTCTTAACCTGCCAATGGTGGGAAATGATCCCATCACTTAAAATGAGGTGAATAAACATAAGAGATTAACTAATTAGCCTAAGAGGAGGAACGATGTTCCACAACAAATTCGCGGCTGTCTTTATATTTATCGGAGTTTTACTTTGTTTGAGCGGAGGACTCTCCGCACAGGGCGGGCCTATGCTGAACGTTGCTGAGACAACACTTAATTTTGGTGAAGTAGCCTCTGGAGTTAGTTCCCAAATGTATGTGCATGTCAACCCCATCGATCCTTATACGACGCCCTCCCCCGGAATCTCTGCAATTGGGATCACGGGTGCCGGGTTTAGCTATGACTACATTTCAGTGCCCTACACATTTTACACTATGTCGACTCTTACGATCAACGTCAATTTCACACCCACAACCGGAATTTATAGCGGCATACTCCAGATCACGGATTTTAACGGGATCAATTATGTAGTCTACCTAAGTGGTTCAACATTGCCGGCGGCACCGGAGCCCCAGCTGGATATCCGTCCCTATCCTTTCATTCATCAGATCCAGGAAGCCAGTACGGGCTTTAAGACTGCCACCTTTGTTAATATTGGCGCGGCGAGCCTGACATTCACTGTGCCGGAAGACAGTCTGCCCACCTGGCTGAGTTTTTCGGGAGGCAGCATATCCGGGAAAGGCGACCGCGTTGGTCCGACCACAGTGGCTCCAGGAGATTCCACCCATGTCAACGTCTGGTTCTATCCGGGGGAGCTCCTGCCAGGGTTCTACATGTACATCCTCAATGTGAACACCAACAACTCGGTGGCTCCCACCACGCCCTGGGAGATCAGGATGCAGGTCACGCCTGCACCTGTGGCCGCGGATTTTAACGCAATGCCGACAATTGGAACCCTTAATTCAGAGATCCAGTTCTTGAACAACTCACGATTGGATACCACGATCCCGGGCATTGCAATAGCGTCTTATCAATGGGATTTCGATGGCAACGGAAGCATCGACAGCTTTGAGCAAAACCCGTTGTACACCTACACCGGCACCGGAACTTTCAGTCCCTCTCTGCGTGTCTATGCCAACACCGGCTATACTTCCTTTAAACAAAGGACCAATTATATCACGATCTCAAACAATCCTCCGATCGTCTATAACCCGATTGATTCTATCGCGATCTATGAAGACGGTTTCTGGGGTCCCAATCCGTTCACCAACTATTTCTCGGATCCGGACGGAGATGCCCTGACCTTCAGTGTGCAAAGCAGCCCTCAGATCACCGTCGACAACTATGGTTACAACTTCAGGATCACGCCCAAGGCAAACTGGTCGGGAGTCCAGACCGTCTCGATCTCTGCCACGGACGGACACAGCGCCCCGAGGGTGCATGAGATAGTGGTGACCGTGATCGCGGTCAATGATCCACCGGTATTGACTATTCCGCCTCACATTTATTTTATCCGCAACGCGCCTTATACTGTAGATTTTGGGCAGTATATCTCGGATCCGGATACCCCGCTGTCTGCGATCTCCATCTACATTTCGAGAGTCACCGCGGAATATGGAGTGGACTTCACATACAGCCCCAACACTCCGGGTCAGCTGAGCTGCATGTTCACCAACGTCACCGGGATGTGGAACATCCAAAACAGTTTCAATATCATGGTGAAAGATAATCCCAGCACGGGTCCGACCCAGATCTTCACCATGCATGTGCTGGAACATTTTAACGCTCAGTTTGGGGCAGACACTCAGATCCAGCTGACCGGACAGACCATCTACTTCAATGACACCACTCTGGGTAACCCGGACTGGTGGCAATGGGATTTCGATAACGATGGAAACGTCGACAGCACAGTCCAGCATCCCAGCCATGCCTACCAGTTTGCGGGAACCTACAGTGTTCGCCTAACCCTGGGTCACACCATAGCCGGAGAGCAAAGCAGCTATCTCTGGTTAGATATGTTTACCCTTTCGGGCACCGCTCTTCCGGATAACGCGATCCTGCCTCCTCTGCTGCCGATCCAGGGCTCTCCCTATAATATCATGGGTGATTTTGTGATCCCACTGGGGGGCACGACCATTGATCCCAATGTGCAGCTGAACTTCATGGGCGGAGATCCGGTTCCGTTGAATGGACCTCTTTTTGCCAACGGGGTGGATTTTCAGGCTCCTCCGGGAGGCACCTGGGGTGGCTTTGTCTTCAATTCCGGTTCGCAAGGCGGCTCTTTCTCCGGTTGCCGGATCCTGGGTGCGGGTCTGCCTCTGCAACTGAATGGCTTTGTTCCCACCATTGTGGACAGTCTGGTGATCGTTGCCGGGGCAGATACGACCGTTTTCTTCGATGGTCCCGGAGTAGTTTTGGATGGCAGCAACCCCCATCTGCAGCGCATCAGCTTATATAACTACAGGGGAGGGATCAGGTTGCAAAACAACACCCGCACGGTCACAACCCCCACTCTCACCAATATCAGGATCCGCAACAGTTCGGAGACCACCAGACTTGAATCAGACAACGCGGGAATCTTCCTTGAAGGCGAGATCGATGCCACTCTGGAGGATATCGAGATCGAAAACTGTGGTTTTGGAATCAAGTTTGTCAATAACGCCCGGGTGGAAACCACTCCGACCCTCACCAACATCCGCATCCGCAATTCCAGCGAGGCTTCGCGGGGGATCATGAAAGGAGTTGTGGTGGAGGGAGCAGTGATCCCATCCATGAGCGGGATCATTATAAACTGGGTGCAGACCGGGATCGAACTGCAGCCAAACATCAGCGAAGTCCGCACCACACCGACTCTCACGAATATCCGCATCCGCAATTCCAGCGAAACAACGCGCCTGATCAGCACCGGGATCAAGATCTCAAATCTGCCAACTGTCAATCTGAGCGACATCGAGACCAGTGAAATGACCACCGGAATCGAGATCAGCCAAAGCAACCGCACGACGAGCACCCCCACCCTCACCAATATCAGAATCCGTAACTCCTCTGAAGGCAGCCGGGTGACAGACTACGGCATCACGATCAGCGGAGACGTGATCGCCTCTCTGGATGACATCATCACCGAGAATTGCAGCTACGGAGTGGTTTACGATATGACCGGAGTAGCGGTTCGAACAGCCACGACTCCCACCCTCACCAATATCAGAATCCGCAATTCCAGTGAGACTCAGCGGGGCGAGGTCTTTGGCTTTGTGCTCACCGATCTTGCCAGCTTCAGAGCGGTTGATGACTCTCTTGGCAATTGCACCAAGGCGATCCAGATCCTGAATTCTCAGCGCACGGAAGCCACCCCGACCCTGACCAATATCCGCATACGTAATTCCAGTGAGACCCAGCGCATAGACAATATTGGCATCCATCTGGAAGGCGGAATGACTGCCAAAATACGTGATTGTGATATCAAAGGAGCCCTGGTGGGACTCCAGATCGAGAACGGCGCTGTGGCAGATCTGGGACCGAATCTCTTCGCCAATTGTGCTGCGGGGATCAGAGCCTGGTCTGTTCAAGATACTCCCATCAGCCGTCAAACCATGGTGTTGGAGCCGGCTTTTGTGTATGATCATCCGCTCTGGAACTACAGAGCCTTCGATCTCAATTTTGCCGGACCCTATCTCCTCACCAACAACACCATCTACAACTATTTCACGCTTGTCCAGGCAGACGGCGCGGAAGTGAGCTTCAACAGCAATATCGGCTGGGCTCCCATTCCTCTGATGATGCCTTTCCAGGTTCTCATGGGCTCCGTTTATGCTGTCTACAACGACGTTTACACCAGTCCACCCCTCTCAGGGATGGGTAATATCAGCCAGTATCCCGCTTTCGTGGATGTGATGGACGGTAATTTCCGGATCACCTATTCCAGCCCCTGCATCGATGAGGGTGATCCCGCTCTGCCCCTTGATTCAGACGGCACTGTCACCGATATCGGAGCCTGGAACTATCTCCACAAAGCTTCATTTATCACTGATGTGAGATTCATCCAGACCGGCACCACGGTTCAATTCACAAACACCTCTCTGGGTCACGATCTGCAGCAGGGAACCAGCATAGAGTGGGATCTGAACAACGATGGAGTGGATGCCGTCACCAGAAACTGGCAGCACACCTTCACCCAGCCGGGGCTCTATGACCTCAGGCTAAGGATGCAGACAGGCCCGCTGGTGGACGAGAAGCTGGTCCTCCGGGCGATAGTGGTGCAAAACATGCTGTTGGAAGCGCCTGTCATTGAGGCGATCAGTATCAACGGATCAAACGTGAATCTAAGCTGGCTTCCGGTCACTCAGAACCTTGATCATGAGCAGGTGACGGTCAATTACTATCTGGTATATTCCTGTGATACGCCCGGCGGAGTGTTCAACTTCCGGGGCTTCACGGAAAACCCCGTCACCAATTTCAGCCACCAGGGCGGAGCAGCAAATCCCAATCAGTTCTATATTGTCCTGGGCTATTATGGCAGCAGAGCTGAACTGGAGACCTTTATCATGTCCAACAAACGCCTGGGACCGGATGGCCGCAGGCTTGGCAACCGGGAGGCCGGTAAATAAAGAACAGCTACATTCCTAACTATATACAAGAGCTTGCCAAAAGCTTGCCTCGCGGCTCCCTCCCTCACAGGAGGGAGCTCTATGCGGGGGTGATCTTTCTGGATATTGCCGGCTTTACCAAGATCACCGAAACTGCCAGCAAACAGGGGCGTTACGGAGTGGAATTGGTCACCGGGATCATCAATCGCCACTACCGCGCGACCAATCGGATCATCAGTGCTTCCGGAGGCGAGATCTTCAAGTTTGGCGGAGATTCCTGTCTTATAATCTTTCCTGATCTTGGTCCGGACGGACTTCATACCCTCAGAGGGGTGGCAGATTCGATCACGAAGCAAAGCGCAGTGTTTGACAAACAATTTCGGGCTCTCTACGGGGTCTCGTTTGCACTCCACGGAGGCTGTTGCGCGGGGAAGATCTGTGTCAATATTCTGGGAGATCCCGCGCATCATCTGGATTATTATGTGGATGGAGCAGCCATCAGCAGAGCCTATGATCTGGCAGAGGGACAGCTGGGGATCAATCTGGAAGAATCATGTTTCGAGCCGCAATCAAATTTCACGGAGCAGCAAGCGGCAGCTTCAGTCCGTTCCCGCTTCAGCTTTCTGCCTGCTCCGGTTAAAGCCAAACTTTCAGGAGGGAGGCTTGCAGCCGAGCTGCGCAATGCCACCGTGGTCTTTATAAATCTCAGCTCTTCTCTTGGGGAGCAGATCCTCTTTGATGAATACGACCGCTGGTTCAGGCAGGTCCAACGTTTTGTCTACCGCTATGAGGGTGTGGTGAATAAGATCGATTTCACCGAAAAAGGCTATCTGATGCTACTGGTTTTTGGAGTTCCGGTGGTACATCAGGACGACATCGAACGCGCCTTTCTCTGTGCAACCCGCATCACTCAGATCCCCTCAGAACACCTGAAGATAAGGATCGGGATCAACTATAGCAACATCTATGTAGGCACCATCGGCTCTCCCGGACGCCGGGAATACGGGATCATCGGTAATGCCGTGAACATAGCCGCACGTTTGATGAGCTCTGCTGAACCCGGTCAGATCTGCATTTCAAAAGAGATCATCCCCAAAGTTCAGCTCAAATTCGAGCTCGCTTTCGTGGCTCAGACCCGGGTAAAGGGCATCAGCGAAGCGATCGAGGTGCACAAACTGGTGCGCGAGCTTCCGGAACAGTGGCAACAATATACCGGCCAGTTTGAAGCCAAGCCTTTCTGCCTGGCTCCGGAGCGTCTCGATACCCTGAAAGCGGCACTGGATGCAGAGGGAGAGGCCCTGATCAGGATCAGCGGTGCAGCCGGGACCGGTAAATCATATCTGATCTGGCATTTAGCACAGCATCTGCGCGACCGGGGAAAGACCTTTCACCTGCTCAGCGCGGATGAATTTACCACCGGCTTGCGTCTGGAATTCTTCTACAGATCTCTGCGTAAACTTTTGGGAATAGAAAAGTTCAGCCGGCAATTCGAGGAAGTCCTGAGCTGGTGCTCCAAGCAGGGCCTGGTTTTCGATTCTCGGATCCTGCACCGCAATCTGGTCGCGCATCAGCCCGATCCGGAATCCAAAGAACTGCTGCACTGCATCCTCTTCGACATCCTCTGCGCTCTCTACCCTCCCTCGGATTGTCTGATCATAGACCCGCTGGACAATTTTGATGCGGAATCGAGAGAGCTGATCCTTGCCCTGGGCAAGCGGAATCTGGCAAGCGGGTCGAAACTCATCATCAGTAGCTCCGGAGCTCTGAACATCTTGCAGGAGAGCGGATTCAGGCAGTTTGAACTGCCCCTGCAAGCCTTTGAGCCTCAGGAAAGCACTCGACTCCTGGATTTCTATCTGCCTCATGCCAGTCCAGCCGCGGCTGCTGAACTGATCCGTCTGACCGGATCCAATCCCCGGTTTCTGTGCGAACTGCTGGAGCATATCCGCGCCAATTATTTCGGAGAAACTGATCTGATCACCGAAGCTGATATTTCGAACATGCAGAGCAGCGGCCTGATCCCGGACAGGATCGAGAATCTGATCCTCTACAGCTATCAGAGCATGCAGCCCTCTCTGCAACAGGTTGTCAAGCTTGCCTGCATCATGGGGCGTCCCTTCCGGCAAAGCGACCTGGAACGGGTGCTGGCAGCTGTCAGACCGCAAAACTGGGACAAGCATTTGCAGGAAGCCTGTCAGACAGGCATTCTTGCCGTTGTCGATCTGCTCCCGGAACCGGTCTACGGCTTCAGCAGTCCATTGCTCCGGGAAACTATCTACCGCACCATCCTCCGCAATGACAAGGTGAAATTGCACAATGAAATAGCCAGATTTTACGAAAGCCGTCTTCTGCAAGGGGAATCCGAACTGCTGGAAAGCGTGGCCTATCACTATATACAGACCGGTGACAGGGCTAAACTGCTGCACTGGTCAGCGCTTCTGGCAGATGACTACTTCCGGGGAGGAGCGTATGAACTGAGCCGGAACTATTATCAACTGCTGGTGGACAACTCTCCCGATGAAGAGCAAAAGAACTCAGCGCGCCTGCGAGTGCTGGAGATCAGGCTCGCGCTGGCTGATAATGAAGCTGCCCGCGTTGAACTGGATGCCCTGAAAGGTCTGCTGCAAAAGCCGGGTCTCCTGCACGACCGCTATCTGAGTCTGCTCAGCCGCTATTACAACAATATTGCCGATTTTCCCAGGCTACGCTCCTTCCTGGAAGCAGAGCTGGAGGGAGTCAGCGATCCCGAGATCAAAGATCTGCTGCGGATTGACCGCTGTGAAGCCATGATGCTGCAAGGAGATAGCGCCGCCTTCAGTCACGCTGCAACGCTACTCTTTGCCGAACTCCGGGCTCGCAAGAACTATCATGCCCAAAACCGCTTCAGCGCTGTGATCGCGCAGTTCTACACCAATCAGGGGGATTACTCCCGGGCGCTGAAATATTATAAACTAAAACAGCAGCTGGCTGCGCGCCTGAAAGACCCGGTTGGTAAGCGCATCGGGCTGTCCGGCATGGGGATAGCTCTCTCACGAAGTGGTAAAAAGGAAGAGGCTCTAAAGTGTTTCAGGCAGGCTCTGGAGACTGCCGAAAAAAGCGGAGATCGCAATGGCTACAGCAAGGCTCTGCTCAATATAGGAACCATCTACCGCAATCAGGGCAACTATGCGGAGGCCCTCACGCACTACCAGAAAAGCCTCGTGATCGCGCATCACATCGGCAACCTGATGCAGGAATCCATTATCATCTACGACATCGGGGAATTGCTCTCCTATCAAAACCGGCATGAAGAAGCGCTCACTTTCTTCCGCAGATCTCTGGAAATAGCCGATAAAATCGGGGATGATAACGGTAAGTCGTTCTGCTACGATGCTATAGGGGATAACTATTTCCACCGGGGCTTATATCAGGAAGCCAAAGCCACCTACGAAGAAAACCTGATCCTGCAGCTCCGGATCAACGACCGGGAGGGAATCGCCCACACCCGGGGTAACCTCGGAAATATCGCTAAAACCGAGCAGAACTGGGATCTGGCGCGGGAGAATTACCATAAACAGCTGGATATCCTCTCTGAAGTGGGGGATCAGGATGGCAGCGGCAGAGCCTGGTTCAATCTGGCAATGATAGACATAGAAGCAGGAACGCCTCAACACGCCAAAGCCAAGCTGGAAAAAGCTCTGGAGCTATTTCAAGCCTGTGGCGCGCAGTATTATATCGACCTTACCAGGGAGCAACTGAAGTCAGTGTCGGATGCCGATCCGACAACATAGTTTTTTCAACACAGAGTTCACGTAGTGTCGCATTCCGATGCGACCACAGGCTGCACAGTTCACGTAGTGTCGCACTCTGATGCGACAACAGGCTGCAAAGTTCACGTAGTGTCGCATTCCGATGCGACCACAGGCTGCACAATTCATGTAGTGTCGCACTCTGATGCGACAACAGGCCGCACCGTTCATGTAGTGTCGCACTCCGATGCGACCACAGGCTGCATTATTAGTTCGGAACGGAGTCCGAACCTACAGCCGGCTTGCTTGTGATCATCTTCCTGATATCTCGCTTGCCCCTTTCTTTCATCTCCCTTCCTGAAGCGGTATGAAAGCGGTTAGATAGCGGCATGATACCGAGATGACAGGGAGATGACCAGCAGCAACCCGGGGCAGACTGAGTGCCACGCATAAGTCAGAAGTCTCGGCTTTTCTCTGTCCTCCTCTGCTTTTCTCTGTGTTAAAGAAACCCTCTGTGCCTCCGTGTCTCCAGGTCTCTGTGTTAAAAAAACTATGTCGTCGGATCGGCATCCGACACTACCGTGAGCTCCTCCAAAATCGCGATCGCGTGAGCCTTTGCTCCGATCCCGTTCTCGGCGACGGGTCCCGTGCAGGAGGGGCAGCCGCATTCACAGGGGCAGCTCTGAGCGAGGCTGAGCGCTTCCCTAAGCACTTGATCATGCAGCTCATAGAGCTTCTTTGAGAGTCCGATCCCGTTCTGCATATTGTCATAGATCAGGACCACAGGATTGCCTTCTGCCAGCTCACTTTCGGCCTCGCTGAAGACGTCGATGTCCTTGCGATCGCACATCACAAAGAAGGGCGCAAGGTTGACCAGGAGATAACTGAGGCCTGCCAGTCCGCTCTGGATCTGCACGGAAGCCTCTGCCAGCTTGTGGCAGCGGGGGCAGAGAGTGCAGAGGTTTTCGGGAGCATTGGCAGCTTCGGGGCTGTCGAACTTCCTGAAGGGGATGATGTGATGCACGTCGAAGGCTCTTTCAGTTTCAATCAGTCCGCAATGCTGACAGATCTTCCTGTCCCGCTGGCGGATAGCTCTGGTGATCTGAGGCCAGTCTCTGCCATAATCATTGAGCTCATTGTTCCACAGGCCCCTGTCTTTGATTCGCTGCACGGATTCCGGAGCGATACTGAACCACCAGGCCACCGTTTCCAGTTCCGAGGGAGGCATCTCAAGCTCCTGATAGCCAAGGACTTCCTGGGTGAGAAAGCGCAGTTTCTTGAAGCCGGTGATCGTGGTAGTCACCTTCACCTTACCCAGAATTTTGGTGGAATTCTTCAGCTTCCGGGCCATGAACACATTCAGGATATCGACTTCCGTTTTGCGGCTGGGCTGGGTGTAATAGTTGGTCACGATAGGCTCGAGATAGACCTTATCTCCAACCAGATCAAGCTTTTGCACCAGCCAGGTATCGCCCCGTTCCAGATAAATCGCGCCCTCATGGGTCATCCAGGGCGCGCTGGCTTTGTCCACATAGCCGATCAGCTCCTGATCACAAACTAACTGCATCTGGTTGGAAGCGTTACGCAGCGAGACTTCCGCTGCCGGGAAGCTGTTCAACGCGCTTTGGTATCTGCCTCCGGCTTTGCGGATCTTCTTGTCTTCCAGCAGGATCTGGAGATGGGGAAAGATGTTTGCGGGTGAGAGGCGTCCGAAATCTTCCGTCTCCAACAGTGCCAGATCATGCACCGCGCAGCAGAGATGCGCCTGCAGGATCTCCGGATTATCAGGATCGATCAAAGCCTGTTCCGGGTTGTTTTTGAAAATGTAATCGGGATGAGCGCAGATATATTGATCCAAAGGCCCCGCGCTTGCGATCATGATGGTAAGAGCTGTGTTGCCCTTGCGTCCTGCTCTGCCGGATTGCTGACGCGTGGCAGAGATGGTCATCGGATAGCCATTCAGAAAGACAGCATCGAGGCCCCCGATATCGATGCCCAGTTCCAGCGCGTTGGTTGAGATCACCAGCTTGATCCTGCCTTCGCGCAGCTCGGTTTCGATCTCCCGGCGTTTCTCTGCCAGATATCCGCTGCGGTAACTGCGCACGGAATCCGCATAGATGTCTTTGTTCAACATATACATATAGAGGATCTCAACGCTACGGCGGGGACCCGTGAACAGAATTGCCTGGCCTGAGGAACAGAGAAAATCTTTGGCCAGAGCGGTGGTTTCGATCAGGGCGCTGCGTCTGATTCCCAGCTTGGGATCTACCATGGGCGGATTGAGGATCATAAAGACCCTTTTGCCGTGTGGTGATCCATCCTGATCGATTAGGGTGATCTCCTCTTCGATCAGGGTTTCTGCCAGTTCGCGCGCGTTGGCAAGAGTGGCTGAAGTGCAGATGAATTGGAGCTTTCTGCCATAGAGCCGGGCTATGCGTTTGAGCCTGCGGATGACATTGGCAAAGTGGGAGCCAAAGACCCCCCGGTAGATATGGACTTCGTCGATGACCACGTAGTGCAGATTAGCGAAGAAATCCTGCCACAGACTGTGATTGGAAAGGATGCCGATGTGCAGCATGTCGGGATTGGAAAAGAGGATCTGAGCTTCCTTGCGGATGCGGGACCGGCTGTCCGCGGGGCTGTCTCCGTCATAAATTCCGCTCTTCAGTATTGCTCCTGAACCGAGGCCGGGATTGAGCTCAGCTAACATTTGCAGTAGTTTGGCTTGTTGATCCTGAGCCAAAGCCTTGGTGGGGAAGAGCAGCAGGGCGCGGCGCTTGGGATCCAGCAGCAGACTGTTCAAAATCGGGATCTGGTAAGCAAGGCTTTTGCCGCTGGCAACCCCGGTTGAAAGCACAGGATGCTCTCCTCTGAAGATGGCATCCAATGCGGTTCTTTGGTGACTGTAGAGCCTGGTGATCCCCTGCCTGGCCAGCAGGTCAAGGAGCAAGGGGTTCAGATGGGGAGGAAAATCTGCAAACGAGGCTGCCTCTGCTTCCCGTATGTCTGTGGCTACGATGGATTTACCAAATCTGGCTGTTGTGAGCACATGCTCAATAAATTGATCCGTATCAGTAAAGATCAGTTTCTCTCTCATTTGAGGATCAAGAGCTTGTGGGAAGTGGATCTATGGCCTATAATCACCTTCAACAGATATACTCCACTGCTCAGGTTCAGACCGGCTGTTTTACTGTCAAAGTCCTTAAGTTTCTGCTTTGAGAGGAGCAGCCGTCCCTTCAGGTCAAAGATCTGCAGGTCAAGGCTCTGTCCCTGTGCGCTTTGCAGCTTGAAATCCCCTCTGGAAGGATTGGGATAGAGCTTGATTAAAGCCGGGCTTTGGCTGTCGTCACTCAGTCCGCTGCCTCCCTCCCCTCTGATCTCAATGGCATCGATATAGAGTGCCAGAGCATCCCAGGAGACCGCATTCCAGGCCAGATATACGCTCTGGTTTTGCCAGGCGGAAAGATCGGAAGAAAATTCGGTCCAGACTGCAGGGATCTCGATCCAGGGAGAGGTATGCAACGTGATAAATGATGCGGGTTCCGGGCTGTTTGAGATCAGCACTCGCAAGCGCTCCAAACCGTAATCCGCAGTATGGGAACGGGCATAGAAATTCAAGGATGGATTCAAGCCCAGATTAAGCCGGGGCGAGATCAGCCAATCGTTGTTGGGTGGACTGGTGGCGCTGATCGAGGCCAGCATGGAAGAGCCTTCCCAGGGCATTAGACCGGAAAGGGGAGGGGTGGTTTGAGAGGGGTTAAACACAAGCCAGGCATGAGCTTCGCCCTCACCCGGGAAGTTTGCGTTATCAAAGCTCCAGGTGGGGGAGGCATCCTGATCCAGCAGAGTCCAGCCCGCAAGGCCTGCGCTGAAGGGCGGATAGCTCTCAAATCCTTCGCTGAGAATCAGATCGGGATCATAAAAAGGCACGGTGACGCTGATCTGGTTTGAGGGCAAGGAAATCTGACCCAAACCGTTAACTGCCATCACCTGATAGAGATAGACATTTGGATTGACGGCTGAATCCGTGTAGCTGAGCTCGGGCGTATCGTCCAGAAGAAAGCCGTTGCGCCAAATGTGATAGTGCTGGGCATTCCCGTTTGCGGGAGGCTGCCAGCTCAGTTGCACAGCGCTTCCATCATAATAGCCACTCAGGTTTTGGGGTGGTGAAAGCGTCTCTCCGGCAGTGCTGAATTGCCAGACTGGACCCGGGTAGACATTAGCTCCTTCATGCGCCACCACCTGCCAGAAATAGCTCTGCATCAGGGCAAAGGGCTCCGCCGGGATCCACTGGGGAGAAGTCAGTCCACTGGCTCTGAGGCTAAGCGCGTCTGCACTTTGGCCCAGATAGAAATCCCAGCTGGAGGCACTGGACTGCCACGCAAAACCGGTGTCGATCGGGATTTCTGTAGATGCGTTTGGAGGCTGAGGCGAATGCGGAGGGTAGATCACCTGCTGGATCTCCAGCCTGAGATTGGAGTATTTGGTGGAGACCAGGAATCCGGTCTGCGGAGGGGAGAGGGGATCGGGATTCAGGGTTTGGGAGTGGTAGCGCAGAGATCGGTTGCTGCCGGTTTCCGAGCAGTAAAAATCGTCTGAAGTGCTTCCCGAACCGGGGCTGTTCTCATCGATCACCAGCAGCAATTGATCAGTTCCGTTATAATCGAAAACTGTGCTGAGCGGAATCGTCAGCCAGCCTGTTCCCGGAAGGGTTGTGGAGTAATTTGTGAGTTCCAGATTGCCGTCGAAGACCAGGTTCAGGTTGTCGACAGGGATCCAGTTTTGCAGGGTGTTAGTGGTAGTATGCCCCAGCCAGATCTTCAGCAAGCGGTTGCCATTGAAGAAATTGGCGCTTGTCACCCGGTAGTTGAAACCGAGGCTGCTGATCAGTCCCGCTGAACCGATCTCGTCCGGGAAAAAGAGCTGCTGGCTATAGTTATAACTACTTACAGGTTCCCAGGGCAGCGCTTGATTCAGCAGCGCGCCGCTTCCGATCTCAACCGTCTCTGCAGCCAGACTTAAGCTCAAGAACAAGAGAAAGATGGCTGCGCCCGGGAGCTTGAGCATGGTTATCTCAAACGCCAGAGGCTGCCTTCCAGCAGATCGATCCGGAATGTTCGGGAGGATTGTGCTTCGGTTCGGGGCAGTTCCAAAACCGGCGGGATCAGCTCGAAGCGTTCGCTCAGGATCGCAGCCAGGGCTTCCTGACTGCCAAAGGGCTCTCCGTCCTTACGGAAGCCACCCAGCCAGTTCTCCCTGGATGTCCTTTCCTCGCTCCAATCCCAGCTGTCCGCGATCAGCAGATAGCCACCCGGATTCAACCGTTCGTGGATCATCTTCAGAAAACGGGCTGGAACCGTGGTGCGGGAGAGCATGGCTTCCACGATCACCAGGTCATAGCCGCTGAATTTCGGGTTCAGATTGGAGATGTCAGCCTGCCAGAATTCCACCTTGTCTTTCAGCTCGCAGAGATCGTGATCTTCAAGCTTTGCTTCCACATAGCTCATGATCTCGCCCTCATCCTTGCGGACGTAGCGGATGAATTCTTCTTCCTTCATTTGGGTGGCGATCCGGATCAGACGCGCGGTGGCATCGATGCCGGTCACGTGCTCATAAAATCTTGCCAGCTCGAAAGTTCCGCGTCCGGTGCGGCAGCCAATATGCAGCACTTTGCCTTTTTTCCCGGGTTCCATGACGGATGCCAAAGCCAGCAGCAGCCTGCCGCTCAGCTCGTTTTCCAGCTTGCGGTCTCTGGACCAGTCGCTATCCGCAGCTATGCAGACCTCGGGATCGGTCTCATAAAAGACGTCGTGGGTTTGGATCGGAGCCTCACTCTGGATATAGCGGAAGCCCGCGTGTTGGTAGAAATGACGCCGGAAGGCGTATCTGGATTGACGCAGAGCCTCATTTCCGGTGGAGATCCAGCTTCCTCCTTTGATCAGATTGTGTCTGCCATCAAAGGTGGGAGTGCTGAAATCATCGTAGCAGGGATGGATGCGGAAGCCGGGGAAGCCGTAGATAGGGGTCTCAGTCCATTGCCAGACGTTTCCGATCAGGTCAAAGAAATCTCCCGTTTGGTGTCTGTCCACCGGGCAGGAGGAGGCTTCGAATTCCAGGTTGATATTTCCCGGTGCTTCTGCCCAATCCGGCTGATCCGTATGCAGATGGAGCTCACGCAGGTGTTGCCATTCCTCTTCCAGAGGCAGACGGATGGCTTTGCCGGTGCGCTCTGCTTTCCAATTGCAGAAAGCTTTGGCTTCCAGATAGTTGACCTCAACCGGCCAGTTCCAGGGCATCTCAATAATGCTGGCCATGGTGCGCAGCTTGTAGCTATCGTTTTCAACGATCCAGAATCTTGGCCTCTGAGCTCCCGCAAAGTCTTTCCAGGCAGCACCTTCCGGAGTCCAGAATTCTGTTGTCTGGTATCCGCCATCGGCAATGAATTCCAAAAATTCCGCATTGGAACACAGATATTTGGAGGCTAAAAAGGGCTGAACTTCATATTCCGCTTTGCCAAATTCGTTGTCCCAGCCATAGAGCGTCTCATTCTGATCCCTGCCCAGGCAGATAATGCCACCCGGGACTTCTATCAGGGAGTTCTGCGGAGCTTCTCCACTCTCAGTGCAGATAGCCCAGAAATCCAGCTGTTTCACTTTATCTATCGGCAATTGGCGGATCAGCACGGAAGAGGTTTCCAGATGGATGCGCTGATGTTCGATCCCCATCATGATCACCCACCAGGGGCTGTTCCAGGTGATCGGAGCTTCGCCCGGAAGCCGGTCGATCAGTTCATGCATGAGGGCTCGCACCTGATCCCGGTAGGCTCGCACCTCGGGGATGGAGGGCCAGTTATAGTGTGCTTCATTCAGATCATCCCAGCTCATCTCATCCACGCCAATGGCAAAGACGGATTCAAAGGCGGGATTGACCCTGCGGTCGATGATGTGACCGATATTCAGTTTATTGATGTAAAAGGCTGCAGTATGACCCAGATAGAAGACCAGAGGGTGCCGCAGAGGATCTGCCCGCAGATAAAAAACTTCATCCGAAGCCAGGCTTTCATAGAGCTTCTCATCGATGGAGAAAGTGGCCTCAAAATAGGCTTTGATCTGCTGTCGCAGCTCTTCACCCGTGCCTTTATTCAGCTTTATAGTCTTGATTCCTTTCATATGCTGTCCAATAGCTCTGTCGTGCATTGAGCGATGCAAGTGCATGATCCAAACTCCTTGCTTTACAATTCTGCCAGCTTATTGCAGGTGAGAGCTGGCGTCAAGTGTTTTTTGAAAATATGGGATTTTCTAATTCCCTGCTGATAAGAGAGCGTTAATCAGTCCTTAATCCCACCTTAATCAAGCCTTAATAGTTAAGGCTTGATTAAGGGGGGATGCAGATGTGATTTAGAACCTCAAATAGGGGACTAAGCAAAAAAACCCCGGGTTGCCCCGGGCTTTCTGAATGGTCATTTGATCCTATTTCATCAGCATAACTTTTTGGGTTGAGATGTTCCCGGCAGCTTCCAGCTTCAAGAGGTATATCCCGGAGCTTAGCCTGCGCTTGTTTTTGTCTTTCCCATCCCACACGATCTTGTGATGTCCCCGCAACATATCTTCATCAAGCAGGTCTATGATTTTCTGACCCCGAAGATTGAAGACGGACAGTTTCACCAGCGAGTCC